>NZ_JBHJUW010000072.1:0-41357 GCF_042268205.1 Streptomyces sp. NPDC056160 | reverse complement strand
GGTCCTGCTTGTCCTTCAGCTTCCGGGCGGTGCCGAGGGGCGACGGCGCCCGCCCGGCTGCCGCCGCCTGACCGGCTGCACCGGTCACACCCGACACGCCGCCCACACCCGCCGCGCCCGCCAGTCGCTGCGCCTCGGTGAGCCTGCTCAGGCCGATGACCGTGGCGCCCACCGCCCCCAGGCCGACGCCCGCCAGCAGCAGGACCAGGCCCGCGAGCAGGCCGCACAGCGCGGCCGGCCACCGGCGCACCCTCCCGCTCCCGGTCCGCGGACCGCAGGCACGCTCGCGCGGGGCGGTCCCGCCGGACTTTCCGCCGGGCAACGGCTTGGGACGCAACGCAGTCTGTTCCATCGTTCTCCTTCGGCCTGCTCCGGCCTCCGGCTGGTGACTACCCGGCGCCCGCGCCCGCCACGAGCCACGAACGGGTGAGACTGAAGCCGCCGGCGGCTGTCACGTTCCCCCGCATGAGCGATCACCTCCTGCGACTGCCGCGACACCACCCCTGCCTGGCCGAACCCGTCGCCTTCCCCTTCGAGTTCGACCTGGACGGCGCCGACCGTGCCGAGCCGGTCCGGCTCACCTCCGGCGGCCCCCTGGAGCCGGTCGCGGGCGACGCCTCGGGCGGGCCCTGCTCCACGTGCGGCGCCGGCTCCGTGCTCTACGCCGACTCCGAGGGCTCGGCCGGGCTCATCGGCCGGCGGAGGAGGCGCGGGTGGCCCTCATCCGCGGGCTGGGCGAGATCGTCGTGGACCAGGGCGCGCTGCGGCGCCCCGGCCCCCCGCAGGAGCCGCACGTCTCCCCCGGCGCCCGCTCAGCCGACGGGCAGCGCGGGTGCCGGGGGGCGGTCCGGGAGGAAGGCGTGGGCCCGGCGGGCCAGCCAATCGGCCTTGTAGCGGTTCACCTCGCTGTGCCAGTGCAGGATGCCGGCCATCCAGTTCTGCAGGTCGGCGACATACCCGTGCACGGCCGCGCGGGCCTCCCGGGACAACTCGAAGTCTTCGCATACGACGGGCAGTTCGTGGGCGACGACGTGTTCGAACTGACGCATGCGCTGGGTCATCAGGTCGTGCACCACGTCGAGCGCGGCGGGATAGCCGATGCCGAAGAAGTGCTGCACGACCAGGATCGCGTTGTGGATCTCGCCCTCGTACTCGATCTCCTTCTGGTAGGAGAAGACGTCGTTGAGCAGGCAGGCGTAGTCGACGGCCGCGTTCTCCAGCGAGCGGACCGGCCCGCTGCGGTAGACCTCGGGCGGGATCGACGGGCCGTAGCCCGTCCGGCACAGGCTGAGGGTGAGGTCGGAGCCGAAGGTGGCACGCCTCATCTCCAGGTAGTCGACGGGGTCGGGCACGCGGTTCTGCAACTGGTTGGACAGCTCCCACACCCAGCTCTCGGTCATCGAGTCGATCGCGTGCTTCAGGGTGCGCCGCTGGTCGGGGGTCATCTCGGCGGTGGTCCGCGCCCACAGGTCGGTCAGGCCGCGCTCCATGGCGTCGAGCGGGACGACGGCCTCCTCGCCGTCGACGGGCATGCACGCCGACAGGCGGGCCGTGGTCGTCCGGGCGGCGGCGAGGTCACGGCGGTGGCCGTAGACCAGCGGGTAGTAGTCGTCGCCGTACGTGCCCCAGGCGAGCCACTGCGCGCTCAGGTCGAGCGCTTCGGGGGTCGCGTCCGGGTCGATCCCCGCGGAGCACAGGGCGAGGTCGTAGGCGGCGAGCTTGTCCTCGTCCCAGACGCCTTCCGTGAGGATGCCCGTGCGGTGGCACCAGTCGGCGAGCCGCAGCCGGGAGCGGTCCAGGTGCGGGCTCAGCTCCAGCCGGTAGGGCATGTACAGGTCGGGGATGCGGGAGGGGCCGACCTTCTCGTACGGGACGTGGGTGTACGCGCGCAGGCGTTCGGCGCCGGCCGCGGCGAGCAGGGCGCCCACGTCGACGGCCGCGGTGCCGGGTCCGGACGGGGGCCGCCAGGGGCTGGTCGGGCGCGCCCGTGCGTTCATGTACCGGCTGGAGCGCAGGTGCCACTCGTGACCGCCCGACTGCCAGTCCTGCAGGCCCTTGGTGTACGCCGCCACCGCCGCGACCTGGCCGGGGGTGAGGCCGTTCTCCGCGGCCACGGCGGGCACCTCGGTGAGCGCGGTGTGCTCGAACTGGTGCAGGCGTGAGGTGAGGACGGCGTTGACGGTGTCGGCGGCCTCCTGGGTGGTGCAGCCGAAGAAGGTCTCCAGGACCAGCACGCCGTTGCTCAGTTCGCCCTCGTCCTCCACCTCCCGCTGGTAGGAGAACAGGTCGTTGCGCAGGTGCACGGCGTCGGAGAACGTCTCCATCAGCACCCTGAGCGGCCTGGACCCGGCGACCGAGGCGGGCACTTCGGCGGTGGCGTACTCCACGAGCCCCGCCGACCAGGGGGCGCCGCCGACCTTGCGGCGCATCTCGATGTACTCGACGGGGTTGGCGATCCGCCCCTCGTTGATGTTGGACAGCTCCCACAGGGACTCGTTCAGCAGGTGCTCGGTGGCCACCGCGAACCGGCGCCGCCAGTCGGCCGACATCGACGGCACCGTACGCGCCCACAGGTCGGCCAGGCCCGCCTCCACGGGGTTCTCCGGCTCGGGGACGGGGGCGGCGGGGTCGAGCGGCATGAACAGGGGCAACCGGTCCAGGTAGGCCTTGCCGCCGGCCCGGTCCTGGCTGCGCTTGAACGTCTCCAGGAAGTGGTCGTCGAAGAAGAAGACCCACACGTACCAGTCGGTGATCAGGGAGAGGGCGGGTCCGTCGCAGTCGGGGTGGGTGTAGGCGCACAGCAGTCCGTAGTCGTGCGCGTCCAGGTCGGACTGCTCCCAGACCCCGGAGCCCTCCAGCATGCCCATGTCGCGCGCCCACTGCGTCGAATGGGCGCGCGCCTCGTCGAGGTGCGGGTTCAGCCGTGCGGGATACGGCATGTAGAAGTACGGGAGTTCGAAGGGCTGCTGCGTCATGGCCGGGCCCTACCCGGGAGGTTCAGGAGCCATCCTCCGGCAGCCATCCCATCACACCATCGCGTGAATCACCGCCGAACCCGCCCCACGGGCGGGCCCGGTGGCGCGGAACGAAGGCACCCGCCGTGGTCGACCCCGACGATCGTCAGGGGCGGGCGTTGCCGTTGGGCCCGGGTGCCGGGCGCTTCCCGCCTCTACGGTCGGACCTCATGGAACGAGAACCACGCAAGAAGGCCGGGGCCGGTCGGCCGCCCGGTGCGGCGGCCGTCGTGGCCGCGGGTGCGGGAGTCGTCACGTGGCTGTTCCCCCGGCGGCCCGCCAGGAACGCGGCCACGGCGTTCGGGACGGCCCACCACGGGTTCAGCATGCTCGGAGCGGCGGCCGCGGTGTGAACGGCCCCAGGATCAAGTACGCGCCGCGCGAAGGTGGTTGCGGTCACCGTCCCGCCGTTGATGATTGCGCTCTCCACGGGGACGACGGTACGGACCTCCGACGCCGTTCGACCACTGCCGAAAGTCCAGTCCGCGCCGGTGGTGGCCGGCGGACCACGCCGCCGCGCGGCGCGGTCCGCCGCGGCGGCGGTCAGCGGGCCGGCGGGCCGGCGGCCCCGGCTTCGCGTTCCAGTTGTGCGGCGAGGCCCAGATAGCGCGGCCGCCGGGGCAGCGGCACCAGGCCCCGGATCAGCAGGTGCCACATCTCGGTCGTCCTGCGCGGCAGCCGTGCCACCGGTTCCAGCGGCCGGGCCGTGACGCGGGTGCCGACGAAGAAGGAGACCAGGGAACGCGCGGCGGCATGGACGTCGACGTCGGGGTGGACGTCGGCCTCCTTGACCGCGCCGAGGAGCCGGGTGGTGGCGATCTCCAGCCACTCGGTGAAGGGGTGCCGCAGCGGAGGCCGTACCTCCACGCCGCCCGTGGCCAGCCGGAACCCCGCGCGGACGACCGGCCCTTCGACGGACAACCGTGTGAACGCGAACGTGATGCGCATCAGCGCTTCCAGCGACGGGCAGTCCCGCTCCTCCACCTCGCCCGTCACCTGGCGCACGGCCCTGGACTGCAACTCCATGATGGCGTGGGCGAGATCCTCCTTGGCCGCGAAGTGGAAGTACAGGGCGCCCTTGGTGACCTGCGCGTGCTCGACGATGTCGCTGAGGCTGGTCCGTTCGTAGCCGTTCCGGTCGAACAGGTCGGCAGCCGCCGTGATGATCGTCGAGCGCGTCCGCTCGGCACGCAACTGCCTCGGCATGGCCAGAACACTCCAGGTATAACGAACGGGGCATGCTGTTTGTTTCTCCTTCTCCTCCACGATAGCCCACGCGTCCTGGCCCTCACCAGGGCGCGATCGGGGCCGATTTACTCGGAATCTTCGGCTGAATAGCCATCAAAGCCGGGCGAAAGCCTAGCCATTGGAAACCGGTCAGGCGGTTTATTTAAAAGATCCTGGGTGTGGAACTTATCCGGCGCCCCGCTAGTTTCTACGGTGCTGTAGATCTGAACCATCCGACACTTGGAGAACACCATGGCCCTGTGGGACCGCATCAAGGATTCCGCGACGCAGATGCAGACCCAGCTGGCGGCGAAGAAGAACGACCTGAAGAGCGGCGCCTTCCGCGACGCGAGCATGGCGATGTGCGCCCTCGTGGCCGCCGCCGACGGCACCGTGGATCCGTCGGAGCGCCGGCGCGTCGCGCAGCTGATCGCCACCAACGAGGTCCTGCAGAACTTCCCCGCGGACGACCTGCGCCGCCGCTTCGAGGAGAACCTGGACAAGCTGACCGCCGACTTCGACTTCGGCAAGGTGAGCGTGCTCCAGGAGATCGCCAAGGCGAAGAAGAAGCCGGCGGAGGCGCGCGCCGTCGTCCAGATCGGCATCGTGATCGGCGGCGCGGACGGCGACTTCGACAAGACCGAGCAGGCCGTGGTCCGCGAGGCCTGCTACGCCCTGGACCTGCCGCCGCACGAGTTCGACCTCTGAGGACCGCCCCCGGCGCCACCGCGCCGCCCGCCGTCACCCGCCTTCGCGCTCACAACTCGGCCAGCACCGGCAGGAGTTCGCCCGCGGTGGCGACGTCCGCCGTCAACGGGCGGTCCTCGGTGCCCGCGGGCAGCGCGGCGGCGGCCACGGCGAAGGCCGCGGCACGCGGCGGCTCGGCGCGCAGCCGCAGCGCCCGCACGGCGACGACCAGTTCGCAGGCCAGTACGGTCGTGTAGGCGTCCACCGCGCGCAGGGTCTGGCGGGCCGCCTGGGAGGCGAAGCTGGCGGCCTCCTCCAGGCCGTGGGAGAGCACCGCGTGGCCGGTCGATGCGGGCGTGGCGCAGGCCCGCAGCTCGGCGAGGGCGGAGTGGGCCGTGTACTCCAGGATCATCGTGCCGGAGCTGCCGGCCGGTCCGCGGGCGAGGAAGGCGGGCAGGCCGGTGAGGTCCGGGCGGCCGAGCGCGGCGAGGCGGGCGGCGGACAGCTGGGCGGTCTGGAGCACGGCGAGGCCGAGGGCGTCCAGGGCGAGGCCGAGCGGCGCCGCGTAGAAGCCGCCGTGATGGTAGGCCGCCGTGCCGTCGGGCCCGATGAGCGGGTTCTCCGAGGGGCAGTTGACCTCCACCTCGACGATGTGCCGCAGCGCGTCCGCCGCGTCCAGGGCGGGGCCGTGCGCCTGCGGGAAGGCCCGGAAGCCGAACGGGTCCTGGATCCGGTGCTCGCCGGGGCCGTGCGGCCGGCCGGGCGCGCCGAGCAGCCGCCGTACCTCCGCGGCGGCGCGGGTGACGCCCGGGTAGGGGCGCAGCGCGTGGACCTCGGCCGCGTACGCCTCCAGGGAACCGGAGACGGCGGCGAGCGACAGGGCCGCCACGGCGTGAGCGGCCCGCAGCAGCACGTCGAGGCCGTGGCAGCCGAGCGCGGCCTGGCCGAGGGTGAGGGCGTTGCTGCTGAGCAGCGCGAGCGCGTCGCCGGGCCGCGGGACGACGGGGGCGGGCAGCGCGGGGACGGCGGTGTCCGTGGCGCGGTCCGGCCCGCCGCGGCCGGGCGGGCGGCCGTACGGCAGGGTGGCGGGGGACGGTCCGGCGCCCGCCGGGGCGTCGTTCAGCCAGGGGCGTTCACCGATCAGGGTCAGGCCCGTCTGGGCCAGGGCCGTCAGGTCTCCGGTGCCGAGGCCGCCGTACTCGTTGACGGCCGGGTGGACGCCGAGCCGCAGGGCCTCGGTGAGGGCGGTGACGAAGGCGGGCTGGATGCCGGAACCGCCGGCGAGGAGCTGGTTGGCGCGGATCGCCAGCATCGCCCGTACCTGGCGGGCCGGGAGCAGCGCGCCCGCCCCGCCCGCGTGGCTGCGCAGCAGCCGCAGGCCGTGCTCGCTCTCCTCCCCGCTGTCCACCGTCACCGAGCGGTGCGCGCCGACGCCGGTGCCCCGGCCGTAGAGCCTGCCGCCGGCGGCGAGCCGCCCGGCCGCCCGCCAGGAGCGGTGCGCCCGGGCCAGCGCGGCGGCCGGTACGACGGGTTCGGCCGCGGCGTCGGCCAGGCGGACCACGCCGGGCAGCGAGAGGCGGCGGCCGTCCAGCGCGACGCGGGTGTCCCCCGCGTCCCGGGGCGCCCGCGTCGCGCTGTTCACCGCCGTGTCCTCGTGGGGCCCGGGGGGTCAGACGAGACCGGCCGACTTCAGCCAGGCCGTGGCGACGTCCAGCGGGTCCTTGTTCTGCGACTGCACCTGGGTGTCCAGGTCCAGCAGCGTGGCCGTGTCCAGCTTGGCGGAGAGCGCGTTGAGCGCGTCGGTGCCCTTCTGGTCGAGTCCGCCCTTGTGGACGAGCGGCTGGACGTTCTCGAACCCGAAGAGGTTCTTCGGGTCCTGGAGGACGACGAACTTCTCCTTGGCGATGGCCGGGTCCGTGGTGAAGACGTCCGCCGCCTGCACGGTGTCCTTCTTCAGCGCCGCCTGGGTCAGCGGGCCGCCCGCGTCCAGCGCCTTGAAGGACTTGAACTCCAGCCCGTAGAGCGACTTCAGGCCCAGCAGGCCCTGCTGGCGGGTCTGGAACTCCGGCGAGGCGCCGATGACCATGTCCTTCGCGGCGTCCTTGAGGTCCGCGATGGAGGACTTGGCCGTCAGGGCGTACTTCTTCGCCGTCGCGGCGTTGACGGTGACCGAGTCCTTGTTCTGCGCGGGCGACGGTTCCAGCACCGTCAGCTTGGGGTCGAGCTTGGCGCCGATGGCGGCCGTGGTGGCGGCGACCGTCTTCGGGGCGGCGTTCTTGTCGAGGTAGGCCAGCAACGCGCCGTTGTACTCGGGCAGGACGGTCACGGAGCCGTTCTTGAGCAGGCCGTACGTGGTCTCGCGGCTGCCGATGTTGTGCTTGTAGGTGACCTTGACGCCCTTCGCCTTCAGGGCCTCGCCGTAGATGTCGGCCAGCAGGATGCTCTCGGCGAAGTTGTTGGAGCCGACGACCACGCTGTCGCCGCTCGCCTTGCCGCCCGCCAGCGGGTCGCCGCCGGACTTGTCGTCGGAGGACGAACACCCGGCGACGAGGGCGACGGTGGCGGCGAGGGCGACGGCGGCCACGCCGGCGTGCCTCGTGCTGGACCTGGTGCTCTTCGCGTAAGAAGTCACAATTCCCGTTCCGGGTTAGGAAGTCGTGGGGGGCGTGTCGTGGACAAGGGAGCGCGGCATGCGGGGCGCCGCACTTTACTGATCCAATCCAGCCACTTCTTGATCAGTCAAGTGCGGCCAGGTCACCGATTGGCTTCGATCCCGGAGCGCTTGTGAAGTGCAAGCGATTGCTTCGTAACGCATTCTTGATGGGACGGGCCGAACGCCGCTTCTAAGAGGCGGTACATTTCACGAAGTTGACATTGGTCACAGCGGTGTACGGGGGCCGCTCCGGTGTCGTCGCGCATCATCGTCGTCACGATCGTCCCGGGTGGAGACACCCTTCGAAGGAGGCCCGGTGTCCACGAACGAGGTGGACGCGCCCCCACGGCAGGCCCCACCGCCCCGGGCCGGTGGCATCCGGGGATTCGCCGACCGGTGGCCCTTCCGGCGCAAACTCAACGTCCTGGTCGGCGTCCCGCTCGCCGTGGTCGGCCTGCTGCTCGCCTACCTGATCGCGGGCCAGGCCGGCCAGGCCAGGGACGCGGCGGACGCGGCCCGGCTGGTACGGGACAGCGCCCAGGTCGCGGCCCTCGTCGACCGGGTGGAGGCCGAGCACCAGCAGGCCGTCCTGCTCTCCGTGCGCTACGAGGCCCAGGGCATCGGCGCCCGGCCCTCGACCACCGCCTACCGCAGGGCGCAGGGCGCGGTCGACGCGCAGGTCGCGGCGGTGCGGCAGGCGTTCGGCGACCGGCTTCCGGGCACCGAGGCGCAGGCCCTCAGGGAGATCGAGGGCCTCACCAGCCTGCGCGGCACCGTGGAGGAGGGCTACCTGCCCGCCGACAACATCGACCCGGCCTACACGGGCGCCTCGAAGAACCTGATCGACGGCCTCGGACTCGACCGGAACGCGGCACTCGCGGCCACCTTCACCGGCAACCTGCTGGACTCCCTGCTGCGCGCGGACGCCGCGCACAGTTCCTTCGAGACGAGCGTGTTCTCGGCGACGACCGGCGACACCAACGCGCTCATCGAGTTCACCGGCGCGGTCGGCTCGCACGAGCTGTACACCTACCAGGCCGACCGCTTCTCCCGGTTCGCCACCGTGGCACAGGCCGACCGGCTCGCGGAGGTGGAGCACACCGCCGCGCAGCGCCGGATCACCGAGGCGTACGCCGAACTGCAGATCGACCCGAGCAGTCTCCAGGCGAACTCCCCGGACCGGATCCGCCGCGCCTTCCAGGACGCGCTGGGCGACTACCCCTCCTACCCCGAACAGGCCGCCTCCCGCCTGGAGATCGCCTCCTCGCTCATCGACGAGATCGCCGACACGGCGGACGACGCCTCGACGGACGCGTGGTGGCGGGCCGCCGGGCTGCTGGCCGCCGCCCTGCTCGGCTTCCTCCTCTGGCTCGGCTTCTCGGTGGCCGTGCGCCGCTCGGTGGTCCGGCCGGTGCAGGCGCTCACCGGGGCCGCGCAGGAGGTCTCCGCGGCCACCGGGCGGGAACTCGCCCGGGTCGCCGACGACGACTCCGACGACACCGGGCCCCCGCGCCTGAAGGACGTGCCCGTCACCGCGCGCGACGAGATCGGCGACCTGGCGGCGGCCTTCAACCAGGTGCAGACCACCGCCGCGGCGCTGCTGGAGCGCCAGGTGCTCAGCCGCCGCAACGTCGCCGAGATGTTCGGCAACGTCGGCCGCCGCGTCAGCAACCTCACCACCCGCCAGCTCGCGCTGATCGACGCGGTGGAGCGCGGTGAGACCGACCCCGCCCTGCTCGAACGCCTCTACTCCATCGACCACATCGCCGTGCGCCTGCGCCGCAACGCCGACAGCCTGATGCTGCTGGCCGGCATCCGCGAGGCCGTCCTGGACTCCGTCCCCACCGCGCTGACCAACGTGGTCCGGGCCGCGCTCGGCCAGATCGAGGGCTACCAGCGGGTGCGGCTGTACGCCGGGACCGAGATCATGGTCGCACCGGACATCGTCGGCGACCTGACGCTGATGGTGGCCGAACTCCTGGAGAACGCGGTGTCGTTCTCCCCGGCGGGCAGCCCCGTCGAGGTGACCGTGCGGTCCGGCGCCGAGGGCGCGTCGATCGCGGTCACCGACCACGGGCTCGGCATGAGCGCCGAGCGCCTGGCCGAGGAGAACGCCCGCCTGATCCACCGCGAACGCCTCGACGTCGTGCCGACAAAGGTGCTCGGCCTCTTCGTGGTGGGCACGCTGGCCCGCCGCTGGGAGGTCGGGGTCGCCCTCACCCGCACCCCGGGCGGCGGTGTCACGGCGGAGGTCACGATCCCGCCCGCGCTGCTGCTGGCCCCCGGTTCGGTGACCGACGGTTCGCAGGCCGCCGACGGCAGCTCGGCGAAGCCGGCCGGCAGCGAGGTCACGGCCGGCGCCACGGACGCCACGGCTGCCACCGGTGCCGGTGAGGTCACCGGGCCGAGGCCGTCGGCCGCCGTGGTGCCGCAACCCGCCCCCGGCGGCGACGAGCCCGGTTCGCTCCCCCGCCGCCTCCCCCGGCGCGACACGGCCCCCGGCGCGTCCGGCGGGGAGACGACGGCGGACCGTGATCCGGCCGCCGGCCGGCCCGCGGCGCGGACCCCGTTCATTCCCCGGGCCCGCAAGGAGACCATCCCGGCACAGGCGGCGTCCGGCCGGCCGGCGCCGGGCCAGGAGGAGCCCGGCGGGACGGCGGCCTCCCGTCCCCTGCGCCGACGCGTGCGCGGCGCGACCCTGCGCGCCGCCGACGGCCCCGCCCCGGGCGCCCGCGAGGACGTACGGCCCGCCGACGCCGACGCCGTACGGTCCGCGCTGGAGGAGTTCGAGGCCGCGGTGGAACGCGCCCACCGCGACACCGCCGCCGGCCACCGCCCCGACGACCCGCCCCCGACCGCCTCCGCCGAGCCCGGCCCCGCCGACACCGGCGACACCGGCGACACCCCCGAGAAGCACCACCAGAACGACCTCCCGAAAGGAGCCGAGCAGTGAGCACGTCGACAGGTGACACTCCGACGGGAGGCACCCCGCCGACCGATCTGCAGGCCGCCGCAGCCGACTTCACCTGGCTGCTCAACCGCTTCGCGACGGAGACCGCCGGTGTCGTCGACGCCATCGCCGTCTCCTCCGACGGACTGCTCATCGCGGTGTCGCAGCTGCGCGAGCACGCCGACTCCGAGCGGCTGGCCGCCATCGTCTCCGGCATCACCAGCCTGGCCGCCGGCGCCTCCGGCAACTACCGCCTGGGCGCCCTCAACAAGGTCATCATCGACCTGGAGGGCGGTCACGTCCTGGTGTCCGCGATCGGCAGCGGCGCGGTGCTCGGCGTGGTCACCGACAAGGAGGCCAAGCTCGGCAACATCGCCTACGAGATGACGCTGTTCGCCAACCGGGCCGGTGCCGCGCTCAGTCCGCAGCTCGTCCTCGAACTGAAGAACAGCGTCGGCGCCGCGTCGACGCGCTGAGCGGTCACCGCCGGCCGAGGAAGGAAGAAGACCCCATGGCGGACGGCTCCCCGCCCCCGGGAGGAGACCCGGTGGGCCCCGCCCCCGCCGTGCGGCCTTTCCTGGTCACGGCCGGCCGGGTGGCGCCCACCGCCGCCGGCCGTCCGGTGCCCGTGGAGACCCAGGTGGTGGCCACCGCCGCCGGGCTCGCGTCGCTGGACGACCTCTCCTTCGAGCAGCACGACATCATCGCCGCCTGCCGCCTGCCGCAGTCGGTCGCGGAACTCGCGGCCCGGCTGCGGCTGCACCTCAACGTGGTGCGGGTCCTCGCCGAGGACCTGCGCGCCGAGGGGCGGCTGACGGTGCACGTGCCCGACTCCGGCGCCACCCACGACGCCTCCGTCCTGCGCAGGGTTATCGATGGCCTGCGGGCCATCCCCGACTCCCGGGGAGTACTCCGTGACACCGACTGAACAACTCGCCCGCGGCACCGCCGCGGCGGCCGGGCCGAGCACCGTACGACCGCCGCTTCCGGTGAAGATGGTGATCGCGGGCGGTTTCGGCGTGGGGAAGACCACCGCGGTCGGCTCCATCTCCGAGATCGAGCCGCTGACCACCGAGGCGGCCATCACCGAGGTCGCCGCCGGCGTGGACGACCTCACGCACACCCCGCGCAAGACCACCACCACGGTCGCCATGGACTTCGGCTGCATCACCATCGACCCGACGCTGAAGCTGTACCTGTTCGGCACGCCCGGCCAGGAGCGGTTCGGCTTCATGTGGGACGACATCGTGGAGGGCGCGGTCGGCGGCCTCGTCATCGTCGACACCCGGCGCCTGGACGACTGCTACGCGGCCGTCGACTACTTCGAGCACCGGCAGATCCCGTTCGCGGTGGCGCTCAACGCCTTCGACGGCCAGGTGGAGCACCCCTTGGAGGAGGTCCGCTGGGCGCTCGACGTGTCCGAGCACGTCCCGGTGGTCGTCTTCGACGCCCGTGAGCGCGGCTCGGTGCGCGACGCGCTGCTCGTCGTACTGGAACTGGCACTGGCTCGGACCGAGGCCTGAGGGCGGCCGCGGACGCGGACGGGCCGCGACCGGGAGGACCGCGGTTGTCACCGCACCCCCGGGCCGCGGCCCGTCCACCCGCGTCACACGCCGCGCCGTACGCCCCGTGACACCGCGAGCCGTGCTGCGGCCCAGAACAGGACGAGCGTGGCGAGCGCCAGCGCGGCCACCAGGGTGGCGCCGCCCACCACCTTCTCGTAGTTGCGCTGGTAGAGGCCGTCGATGACGTAGCGGCCGAGGCCGCCGATGCCGACGTAGGCGGCGATGGTCGCCGTGGAGACGATCTGGATGGCGCCCGAGCGCAGGCCGCTGAGGATCAGCGGGAGTGCCACGGGCAGTTCGACCTGGAAGAGGATCCGCGACTCCTGCATGCCCATGCCCCGCGCCGCGTCCACCGGCGACGGGTCGACGGAGCGCATGGACTCGTAGGTGGTCACCAGGATCGGCGGGACGGCGAGCACGACCAGCGGGACCATGACGGGGACCAGGCCGAAACCGACCAGCATGGTCATCAGCACCAGCAGGCCGAAACTGGGCAGCGCCCGCCCGGCGGTGGCCAGGAACGCCAGGACGTTGCCGCCGCGCCCGTAGTGCCCGGTGACCAGGCCGACCGGCAGCCCGATGGCCGCGGCGATCGCGAGCGCGATCAGGCAGTAGCGCAGGTGCTCGACCAGGCGGGTGGGGATGCCGTCGTAGCCGTGCCAGTGGGCGCTGTCGCTGAAGAAGGCGTTGACGAAGTGCAGTACGTTCACCAGGCGGCGTCCTCCAGTACGGGCGCGGCCGGCTCCGGCCGGTCCTCGGCGGCCCCGGGCCCGCGGCGGCGGGTGCCGCGCGGCATCCACGGGGTCAGCAGGAACCGTACGCCGACCAGCGCGGCGTCGACCAGGATGGCCAGGACGGCGGTGGTGACCACGGAGTTCACCGCCAGCTCGGGCCGGTGGTAGATGTTCGCGTCGTTGAGGAGGTTCCCGAGCGCCCCCTGGTTGCCGATGAGCATGCCGACGCTGACCAGGGAGATGCTCGACACCGTGGCCACGCGCAGACCGGCGAGGATGGCGGGCACGGCGATGGGCAACTGCACCTGGAAGTAACGCCGTACGGGACCGAGGCCCATGGCGGTGGCGGCGGCCAGCGTCTCCTGCGGCACCGCCCGGACGCCGTCGACGATGGCCGGGACGAGCACGACCAGGCTGTAGACGGCGAGCGGGATCATGACGGTCAGCTCGGTCTGGCCGGTGTAGTCGATGAGGAAGACGATGAAGGCCAGGGACGGGACGGCGTAGAGCACCGTCGTCAGGCCGAGCACCGGCGGGTACAGCCAGCGCAGGCGCACGCACAGCTGGGCGATCGGCAGGGAGACGACGAGGCCCGCCAGGACCGGCAGCAGCGCCTCGCGCAGGTGCAGGCCGATCAGGCCGAACCAGCTGTGCTGGAGGTCGCTCGGGAGGTCGAAGAAGCGGTTCATCGGGCGACCTTGGCGTCCGCGTCGGCGTCCGCGCCGGCTTGCGCGCGCCCTTCGGCGTCCGGGCGGCCCCCGGCGTGCGCGGCGCGGATGGCCGCCCCGATGGTCTGCTGCGACACCACGCCGGCCGCCCGGCCGGCGCCGTCCACGCCGACCGCCCAGCCGGTCGGCGAGAGCACGGCGCAGTCGAGGGCGGCGCGCAGGGACTCCTCGCCCCGCACGAAGGGCCGCCCGTGGGGCAGCAGCCGGGCGGGGTCGATCCGTCCGGCCCTCAGGTCGTGCGGCTCGCTCCAGCCGAGGGGGCGGCCGTCGAGGTCGGTGACGAGGAGGTAGGGCACGTCGGCTGCGGTGCGGGCGGCGATCTGCTCGGCGGTGGCGTCGACGGCGACGATCGGCGAGGTCAGCAGCTCCAGTTCCGCGGTCCCGAAGAAGGACAGCCTGCGGATGCCGCGGTCGGTGCCGAGGAAGTCCTCGACGAAGGCGTCGGCGGGATGGGTCAGCAACTCGGCGGGCGGGGCGAACTGGGCGAGCCGGCCGCCGGTGCGCAGCACCGCGACCATGGTGCCCAGCTTGATGGCCTCGTCGATGTCGTGGGTCACGAAGACGATGGTCTTGCCCAGCTCGTCCTGGATGCGCAGCAGTTCCTCCTGGAGGCCCTTGCGCACCACCGGGTCCACGGCGGAGAACGGCTCGTCCATCAGCAGCACCGGCGGATCGGCGGCGAGCGCCCGCGCCACGCCGACGCGCTGCTGCTGGCCACCCGAGAGCTGGTACGGGTACCGCTTGGCGAGGGCGGCGTCGAGGCCGACGCGCTCCATCAACTCCACCGCGCGCGCCCGGGACTTCTGCTTGCTCCAGCCCAGCAGCCTGGGGACGGTGGCGATGTTGTCGACGATGGTGCGGTGCTGGAAGAGCCCGGCGTTCTGGATGACGTAACCCATGGACCGGCGCAGGGTGTTGACGGGCTGTTCCTTGATGTCGGCGCCGTCGAGGAGGATGCGGCCCTCGCTCGGCTCCACCATGCGGTTGATCATGCGCAGGGTGGTGGTCTTGCCGCACCCGGACGGTCCGACGAGGACGGTGATCGAACGGTCCGGTATCTCCAGCGAGAGCCGGTCGACCGCCACCGTGCCGTCCGGGTACCGCTTGGTGACTGAATCCATGCGTATCAAAACGCCGCATACCCTTCGGGTTGGCAGTAGCTGCCCGCTCTCGGCCACGGTCGCGCGGGCCGTTGCGGAGAGAGTCTAGACGGACGGGATTGCGGCGGGGTTGCAGCACCCGTACGAGCCGCGGCCGCGCGCGGGGCCGCCCGCGCGGACACGCCACCGCACCCGCCGCGACGGTTCCGGCCGTCACGGCGGGTGCGGTAGGTGGGTCCACCGGGGGGGTGCCCGCCCGCCCCGTACGGCACGTGCCGTACGGGGCGGGTCATACGACCGGTGGGTCCGGACGGGTGCGGCCGGCGGGTCCGGCAGTGCGGCCGGGGGGCCGGTCAGGTGGCTGGTCCGGTCAGGTGCGGCCGGGGCCTCCGCTGCCGAAGGAGCCGCTGCTGCCCGGGGCCCAGCGGCTGCGGTGCTGGTCCTGGCTGCGCCGGGTGCTCGCGGCGTGCAGCTCGTGCGGCAGCAGCCGCTTTCCGTCGTCGCCGCAGTGCACCTCGTCCGGCTCGCGCCGCTCGCTGATCTCCTCGACCGCGCCGGTGACCGGCAGGTGCGGCTGCTCGGACGTCTCGGGCCGCTTCGGCTCACGGCGCATCACACCGATGCCCATGCCGACGGCCCAGACGAGCACCACCACGATGATGAGCCCGCCGATGAAGGCACCGAGCGTGGCCCACAGGTGCGGTGCCATGGCCAGTACGACGTTGGAGGCTGTGCCCATGTCTTCCACCCGCCTCTGCGGAGATGCGGCGAAACAACCGGTGGCGCCGGTAGCGCCACCTGTGTCCCATATTGTCCAGTGTCCCACCGTGAAGGGCCACCGCAAAGTGCCGCCCGGGGCCCCGGCCCCGGCTCCGGTTCCGCCTCCTGCCCGGCTCAGTCCTCGGCGGGCGCCAGCCGCAGCGAGATGCTGTTGATGCAGTACCGCTGGTCGGTCGGGGTGGGATACCCCTCACCCTCGAACACGTGCCCGAGGTGCGACCCGCAGCGGGCGCATCGCACCTCGGTGCGCACCATCCCGTGGGAGCGGTCCTGCAGCAGCTCCACCGCCTCGGTGTCCTTCGGGTCGTAGAAGGACGGCCAGCCGCAGTGCGACTCGAACTTCGTGTCCGAGGTGAACAGCTCCGCGCCGCAGGCCCGGCAGGAGTAGACGCCCTTCGTCCTGGTGTCGGTGTACTCGCCGACGAAGGCGGGCTCCGTCCCTGCCTGGCGCAGCACGGCGTACTCGGCCTGGCTCAGCTCCGCGCGCCACTGCTCGTCCGGCTTGTCCACCTCGTACGCCATGAGCCCTCAGCCCCTTCACTCAGTCCTGCTGCAGACGGTCCAGGATGCGCGGTCCGAGGTCGGTGACGTCGCCCGCGCCCATGGTGAGAACAAGATCACCGGGCTTCGCCATTCCCGCGATCGCGTCGGGGACCTCGGCCTTGTCGTGGACCGCGGTGACCTCGGCGCCCGCGGCCCGGGCGGAGGCGATGATCAGTTCACTGGTGACGCCGGGGATCGGGTCCTCGCGGGCCGGGTAGATGTCCAGGACGACGGAGGCGTCCGCGAGGGCGAGGGCCTGGCCCATCTCCTTGCCCAGTTCCTGGGTGCGGGAGAAGAGGTGCGGCTGGAAGACCACCAGGATCCGGGCGTCGCCGGCGGCGGCCCGCATCGCCTCCAGGTCGGCCGTCATCTCCGTGGGGTGGTGGGCGTAGGAGTCGATCACCTGGACGCCCGCCGCCTCGCCCTTGAGCTGGAGGCGCCGCTTGACACCGGTGTAGGCGGCCAGCGCCGGGGCCAGTTCGGCGGCCGGGATGCCGAGGGCGGCGCCGGCGGCGAGCGCGGCGACGGCGTTGTGCGCGTAGTGGCGGCCGGGGACGGCGACCCGGAAGGTCAGCTCGGCACCGTCCAGCAGCACGGTGACCTCGCTCTTCAGGCCCTGCGGCACGACCGACAGGATGCGTACGCCGGCGTCCTCGGACTCGCCGTACGTCACCGTCCGCACCGAGTCCGGCAGGCGCCGGGCCAGCTCGCGCGCGCCCTCGTGGTCGGCGGCGATCACCAGGGTGCCGCCGGGGACGATCCTTGCGGCGAAGGTCTCGAAGGACTCGTAGATCTCGTCCATGGACGCGTAGTTGGCGTGGTGGTCGAGTTCGACGTTGAGGACGATGGCGACCTCGGGCGCGTACTTGTGGAAGCTGCGGTCCGATTCGTCCGCCTCGGCGACGAAGATGTCGCCCTCGCCGTGCAGCGCGTTGGAGCCGGGGGCGTCCAGGTCGCCGCCGATGGCGTACGACGGCTTCAGGCCCAGCTCGCTGAGGGAGACCGCCAGCATCGAGGTGGTGGTGGTCTTGCCGTGGGTCCCGGCCACCGCGATCGGGCGCAGGCCGTCCATGAGGGCGGCCAGGGCGTCGGAGCGGTGGACGGCCGGGATGCCCAGCTCGGCCGCCCGGACCAGCTCGGGGTTGTCCGCGCGGATCGCCGAGGAGACGACGACGCAGGTCGCGTCGGAGGCCAGGTGGCCGGCCGCGTGCCCGATGTGCACGGTGGCGCCCAGCGCGCGCAGCGCCTCGGCGGTCGCCGAGTCCTTGGCGTCGCTGCCGGCCACCCGGGCGCCGCGCTGGGCGAGGATCTTGGCGATACCCGACATTCCGGCGCCGCCGATGCCGATGAAGTGCGGTCGGTCCATGGCGGTAGGAAGGCCGGGTGCCATGCGCTGTTCTCCCCAGGTCGTGCGGCGTCGGTACGGGCGGGCGCGCACCGCGGGCGCGGGGCGCCGCCCCAGCCTATGCCTTGCTGTGGGAGAACAGCTTCAGGACCGGCACGCCGACCTTGTGGCGGGCCCGCGAGGCCCAGTCCCGGTGGAAGAACTCCTCCACGTAGTGCGGGTCCGTCAGCACGATCACCTCGTCGGCGCCGGTCTCGCCGACCAGGGCCTTGAGCGCGTCCAGCGGATGGTCCTCGACGAGTCTGCCCTCGGCGTCCGCACCGGCCGCGCGCAGCGCCGTCAGGGAGACGTCCAGGGCCTGTTCGCCCTCTCCCTTGGCGGCCTCGCCCTCGGGCGTCCCGCCCTCGCGCGCTGCCTCGTCGATCTCGCCGAGCGCGATGTCGTCGATGGCCCGCAGCAGCCGGTCCGCCTGGTCGCCGCGCGGCTGGAGCAGCACCTGGAAGCGGACCTGCTCCTCGCCGTGCAAGGTCGTGACGAACTCCACGTCGGCGGACGTCAGTGCCTTCTCGATCATCAGTACGCTTGTGAACACCAGACGCCCTTTCTCGTGTGAGGGCCGCGCCCTCCCGCTACCTCCGTGTGGGCCGAACCAGCCCCCGCAGAAACCATCCTGCCCTGTGATCGCACGGGTATCGCCGGAATTCCTCCCGCTGCCGCCACCTGGACGGAATTACCCCTTCCGACTACCGGCGGCGCACGGGCCACGCTCCCCCTCACGTCCGCCGGTAACGGCTGAACAGGAACCCCTCCTCCTCCAGCAGACAGGCCAGGGCGAAACGGTGCGGGACGGCGACCGAGGGGCCGCCGGAGATGCGCTGGGCGTCACCCGCGGTGAGCATCGGCGCGACGGTCAGGCACAGCTCGTCCAGTACGCCGGAGGCCACCAGCTGCCCGAGCAGGCGAGGGCCGCCCTCGGTCAGCAGGCGGGTGTGGCCCAGCTCCGCCAGCGCCCGCACCGCCCGTGGGGGATCGATGCCCACGCCGTCACCCGCGGTCACCACACGGGCGCCCGCCCGCTCGGCGGCCGCGATCCGGTCCGGGGCCGCGGCGGCGCCTGTGAGGATCAGCGTGGGCACCAGGGGCGAGGTGAACAGCGGCAGGGAGAAGTCCAGTTCCAGGCCGGCGGTGACGACCGCGATCGCCGGGGCGGGCCCCTGCCCGGCCGCCTCCCGCAGAGCCGCGAACTCCCCCCGCGCGCGGGCCGGGCGGTACCCCTCCTGCCGTACCGTCTCCGCGCCGACCACCACCACGTCGGCCAGCGCCCGCAGCGTGCCGAAGATCCGCATGTCGGCCGGGCCGGAGATGGGCTGCGAACGCCCCTCGTGCTGCGCCGCCCCGTCGAGCGTGGAGACCATGTTGGCCCGCAGCCAGGGCTCCCGGCCGCCGGGTCCGGGCTCGGGGTAGGCGTAGGCCCCGGCCAGCTCGGCGAGGGTCCACTCCCGGTCCACGAGGGCGCCGGGCAGGCGCTCACCTCCGGCCCCGGCGGCACCGCCCGAGGTCTGGGCTGCTGTTTCGTCGGTCACAGGGAACAGGCGTCGCATGCCGTGCAGTGTTCCACGCGGCTTACCATGGGGAACCGTGTCGTCCTCCACAGCCGCCTCCCGGCTCAGCCCCGTGACCGGTGCCACCCCGCTCTCCCTGTGCGCCCGCGAGCCGCACGTCCCGGCGGACCGGCTGGTCGCCGAGATGGTGCCGCCGCCGCGGTTCGACTCGGTGCGCTTCGCGACGTACATCCCCGACCCGAAGCAGCCGAGCCAGACGGAGGCCGTGCGGGTCCTGGAGGGCTTCGCGGCGGGGCTCGGCGGTGCGGTCGCGGCTGATCCCGCCCGGCGCGGCCTGTTCGGCTTCGGCAGGGCCCGGGCGAAGGCGCCCAGGACGCCCGCCGGTCCGCGCGGGGTCTACCTGGACGGCGGCTACGGCGTCGGCAAGACGCACCTGCTGGCCTCCCTGTGGCACGCCACCCCGGCCGAACCCGAGCTGAAGGCGTTCGGCACGTTCGTGGAGCTGACCAACCTGGTCGGCGCCCTGGGCTTCCAGCAGACGGTCCGGACCCTCTCCGGGCACCGGCTGCTGTGCATCGACGAGTTCGAGCTGGACGACCCCGGCGACACCGTGCTCGTCTCCACCCTGCTCGGCCGCCTGGTCGACGCGGGGGTCGCGCTCGCCGCCACCTCCAACACGCTGCCGGGCAAGCTCGGCGAGGGCCGGTTCGCCGCCGCCGACTTCCTGCGCGAGATCCAGGGCCTGTCCGCGCACTTCCGTGCGCTGCGCATCGACGGCGAGGACTACCGCCACCGCGGCCTGCCCGAGGCACCGGCGCCGTTCTCCGAGGAGCAGGTGACGAAGGCGGCGCACGCCGCGCCGAACGCCTCGCTCGACGACTTCACGCAGCTGCTCGAGCACCTGGCCAAGGTGCACCCGAGCCGCTACGGCGCCCTCACCGACGGGCTCGGGGCCGTGTGCCTGACCGGCGTGCGGCCGGTGCCCGACCAGTCGACCGCGCTGCGGCTCGTCGTGCTCGCCGACCGGCTCTACGACCGTGAGGTGCCCGTCCTGGCCTCCGGACTGCCGTTCGACCGGCTGTTCAGCGAGGAGATGCTGAACGGCGGCTACCGCAAGAAGTACTTCCGCGCGATATCCCGGCTCACCGCCCTCGCCCGGGACGCCGGGGGACTCGTCGAGACCCCCTGACCCGCCGGCCGGCGCGGGCCACCTGTCCTCCCGTCCCGCGCCGCCGCACCGGCCGCCGCCTCAGCCTCGCGGACGGAGCGCCACTGCGAGGCCGCGGCGCGGCCCGGCAGGCCGCCGGCCCTGTCCGGCCTCCACCGGCCTCGACCACGCCGGCCGCACGGCCGTGGAGAACCGGGCCGAACGGCACAGCGCCGCCGGACACGGAACCGGTGCCACCGCTGTCGCCCGCCCCTTGGGCCTCGAGCGCCGGAGCCCCGCGTCAGGCCCGCCCGCCCGGCCGCCTGCCCGGCGGACCGGCCGACTGCCTGCCCGCCCGGCCGCCTGCCCGGCGGACCGGCCGACTGCCTGCCTGGCGGACCGGCCCGACCGGCAAGTCCGCGGGCCGGTCGGGCCAGGGGTCTCGACCGTGTTCTCCGCCCGGGCATATCGTTGAAAGAGGCCCTCAACGGGCGCGGGGACGACTGGTCGAGGAGTCGTCATCATGCTTCAGGACGTACTGACCGCAGTGATCGCCGCGGGTTGCGCCGGTCTCGTGTACCTCTCGGCGGCGGCGCGGGTCGTCAAGCAGTACGAGCGCGGGGTGGTGCTGCGGCTCGGGCGGTTCGCCGGGGACGCGCGGCCACCCGGTTTCACCATGATCATCCCCTTCGTGGACCGGCTCTACAAGGTCAACATGCAGATCGTCACGCTGCCGATCCCCGCCCAGGAGGGCATCACCCGCGACAACGTGACCGTGCGCGTGGACGCCGTCGTCTACTTCAAGGTGGTCGACGCCGCCAACGCGGTCATCCAGGTCGAGGACTACCGGTTCGCGGTGTCGCAGATGGCACAGACCTCCCTGCGCTCGATCATCGGCAAGAGCGATCTGGACGACCTGCTGTCCAACCGCGAGAAGCTGAACCAGGGCCTGGAGCTGATGATCGACAGCCCGGCCATCGGATGGGGCGTGCAGATCGACCGGGTGGAGATCAAGGACGTCTCCCTGCCGGACACGATGAAGCGGTCCATGGCCCGGCAGGCGGAGGCCGACCGGGAGCGGCGGGCCCGGATCATCAACGCCGACGCGGAACTCCAGGCGTCGAGGAAACTGGCCGAGGCCGCCCAGCAGATGGCCGACACTCCCGCCGCGCTGCAACTGCGGCTGCTCCAGACGGTGACCGCCGTCGCCACGGAGAAGAACTCCACCCTCGTCCTGCCCTTCCCCGTCGAACTGCTGCGCTTTTTGGAGCGGGCGGCCCAGCAGCCGACGCCCGGTCCGGCGCCCGCCCAGTCGCCCGAGCCCGCGCCACCCGCGCCGTCCGGACCGCCGAAGTCCCTGGGCAACGGCACGGCGCCGCTCACGGACGTACCCGACGCCCCCTTCGACGCCGCATCCGTGACGCCGGTCCGGGCTGCCGCGGACGCCTCGTCCCCACCCGCCTCCGACCCCTGACCCGCTCCGCACGCTGCCCGCTGCCCGCCCGCGCGGCCCGAGATCAGGCCGGTCCGGGCGGGGTACTCGGCGGCCATGAGCGAACACCAGCCGCGCCAGGAGCGGCAGCAGCAGCGGCACGGGCGGCGCCGCGTCAGCGGCTCGTACTGGGTCGAGACGGCGCCGGGGCCGGAGCGTCCCGCACTGACGGAGGACCTGGACGTCGACGTCGTCGTGATCGGCGCGGGCATGGCCGGACTGAGCACGGCGTACGAGCTGACGCGGGCGGGGCTGGGCGTGGCGGTGCTGGAGGCGCGGCGGGTGGCGGCGGGTGTGACGGGGCACACCACCGCCAAGCTGACCGCGCTGCACACCCTCGTCTACGACAAGCTGCGCCGCACCCGCGACGCGCAGGCGGCCCGGCTGTACGCCCGCTCGCAGTGCGAGGCGATCGAGCACGCCTGGGAGCTGGTGGACGAGCTGGGCATCGACTGCGAGTGGGAGACCCGCAGCGCGTACACCTACGTGCGTGACCCGAACCGGGTGGAGGAGGTGCGGGCCGAGGCGGAGGCGGCCCGGGACGCGGGCCTTGCGGCGTCGTTCGTGACCGAGACCGGGCTGCCGTTCCCGGTGGCGGGGGCGGTTCGGGTGGCCGGGCAGGCGCAGTTCCATCCGCGCAAGTACCTGCTGGCCCTGACTGCGGACCTGGTGGCGCACGGCGGGCAGGTGTTCGAGAACACCGTGGTGCGCGGGCTGACCGAGGGCGAGCCGTGCCGGGTGACGACCGCGACGGGCGCCACGGTACGGGCCCGGCACGTGGTGGTCGCCACCCACTACCCCGTCTTCGACAGGGCGCTGCTGTTCGCCCGGCTCTCCCCGCGCCGGGAACTGGTCGTGGCCGGACCGGTCGACGCCGCGGAGGACCCCGACGGCATGTACATCACCCCGGAGGAGAACACCCGTTCGGTACGGACGGCTCCGTACGACGGCGGGACCGGCGAGAACGGGAAGGACCAGAACGGGAACGACGAGGACGGGAACGGCGCGAACGGCCGGCGGCTCCTCGTGGTGACCGGGGAGCACTTCACGCCGGGCACCGGTGACACCCCCGCCCGCTTCGACCGGCTCACGGCCTGGGCGGGCGAGCACTTCCCCGGCGCGGACCTCGTGCACTCCTGGGCCACCCAGGACATCGACCCCACCGACACCGTGGCGATGGTCGGCCCGCTGCACCAGGCCGCCCGCAACACCTACGTCGCGACCGGTTTCGGCGGCTGGGGGCTGAGCGGCGGCATCATGGCGGGGCGGCTGCTCACGGCGCTGATCACCGGGCGGGACTGCCCGTGGCAGGAGCTGTACGACCCGCGCCGGCTGCGGACCGCCGTGCGCGAGGCGCCGACGTTCCTGAGGAACCAGGCCGAGGTCGCACGGCACTTCGTGGGCGACCGGCTGCGGTCCACGCCGCCCGTGGACGCCATCCCGCCGGGCGAGGGCGCGGTGGTCCGGGCCGGTCTCGACCACCTCGCCGTGTACCGGGACGACGACGGCGACCTGCACACCCTGTCCGCCCGCTGCACCCACCTGGGCTGCCTGGTCGCCTTCGACTCCGCCGAGCGGGCCTGGGAGTGCCCGTGCCACGGCTCGCGCTTCGACACCGAGGGCAACGTGCTCCAGGGTCCGGCCACCCGGCCGCTGGAGCGGCGCGAGCGGTGACCGTGGGGCGGACGTCGATCACGCAACGGACGTGGATCACGGGACGGGCGACGACAGCGGGAGCAGCGCTGACGGCGGGAGGAGCGGTGACGGCGGGGCCGTGGGCCGCGGGTGACGACCGGGCGGGTGACCGCGCGGCCTCGTTGCCGCTCATATGATCGGAGACCGTCCTACGTTCGTCAGGTGATCCCACTTGTACGACGTATTACCGGCCTCGCCTCGACCTGTGCCCTGAGCCTCGCCCTGGCCTCGCTCGCCGCCTGCGGCACCACGCGGGCCGCCCACGCCGGTCACCCCGCCTCCCCCACCTCCCCCTCTGCCCCAGCCAAGCCCTCCGCGACCGCGCCCTCCCGTCCGCCCCGCCTCACCCCGGGGCCCGGCGGCCTGACTCCCGTGTTCACCAACGGCCCGCGCGACAAGGGCAAGATCGTCGCGTTCACCTTCGACGCCGACATGACCGCCGACGAGGGGCCGCGCGCGGCGAAGGGCGAGCACTTCGACAACCCGCAGCTCATCGCCACGCTCCGTGCCCTCAAAGTGCCCGCCACGGTGTTCATGACGGGCAAGTGGGCGCAGACGTACCCGGACGAGGCCCGCTCCATCGGCACGGACCCGATGTTCGAACTCGCCAACCACTCCTACAGCCACTACGCCTTCACCGGCGACTGCTACGGCCTGCCGACCGTCTCCAAGGACCAGGTCCGCTCGGACGTGGAACGCGCGTACACGGCGTTCGCCAAGGCCGGCGTCCCGCATCCGATGCCGTACCTCCGCTTCCCCGGTGGCTGCTACGACAGCGAAGTCCTGCGCACCCTCGCCCCGCTCGGCGTCACCGCCGTCCAGTGGGACGTGGTGAGCGGTGACGCGTTCGCCACGGACGCGGACGCCGTGGTCCGCCAGGTCCTGGACGGGGTGAAGCCGGGATCGGTCGTGGTCATGCACTGCACGCGCAGCGCCGCCCCGACGACCGAACGCGTGGTGCGCACCGTCGTCCCGGAGCTGCGCAAGAAGGGGTACCGCTTCGTGAAGGTGTCCGAGATGATCGGCGCCTCGGCGGGCCGCTCGTGATCCGGCACACCTGAACGCACGGGCCAGGGCGAGACCGCTCGAGGGCGTCCTACGCTGGAGCCATGAGCGAGGACGACAAGGCCGGTCACGACGGCCGCGACGGCCGCGACGGCACCAGCGGCAGCGACTACTGCCTGATCGACGCCACCCGGCCGCCCCGGGCCGACGGACCGCCGTACGCGGAGTGCGTGCTGTGCCGCGAGCCGACCGAGTACCCGGAGTCGTACAAGGGGATCACCCTCTGCCCCGCCTGCGAATGGCAGGAGGCGCAGCGCACGGCGTGCTCGGGATGACCTCCGCCCGGTGAGCGACCCCGGGCAGGCGCAGCTCCCCCCGCATGGGGGCCGTCCTCTCGTGCGCGCCGTGGTTGGCACACTGGGGGGCGTGACGTACGAGACCTCCGCCGAGACCCCCGCCCCCGCCGGCAGCCCCTTCCGCGCCGAGCCCACCGCCCGGGACCTGGCCCCGCAGTTCGTGCTGCCGCTGGTCGTCCGGATCGAGCGGGCCGCTCCCCCGGCCCGTACCGACGCGCTGGAGACGGCGGCCCGCGCGGTGCTGGTGCTGCTCGGTGACGAGCGCTCCGGCGGCGACGGCCCGTGGGCGGGGGCGGTGCGGGACTGGCAGGACGCCCGGATCCGCAAGGTGGTGCGGCGGGCGCGCGGCGCGGAGTGGCGGCGGGCCGAGGCACTGGACGGCATCACGGTCACCGGCGGCTCCGCGGAGGTGCGCGTCTTCCCGCCCGTCCCGCTGGACGGCTGGCCCAAGGACCTGGCGAAACTCCAGGTCTCCGGCACCGACCTCGACGATCCGCGACCGCCCGCCCCCGCCGGCCCGGACATCCCGGTGCTCTGGCTCAATCCCGGCCTGGAGATGTCCGCGGGCAAGGCGATGGCCCAGGCCGGACACGGCGCCCAGCTCGCCTGGTGGGACCTCACCGACGCGCAGCGCGCCGCCTGGCGGGACGCCGGGTTCCCGCTCTCCGTCCGCACCGCCGCCCCCGCTCGCTGGCGGGAACTGACCGGCAGCGGCCTGCCGTTGGTGCGCGACGCGGGCTTCACCGAGATCGCCCCGGGTTCGTGCACCGTGGTCGCCGACCATCGGGCGCTCCGCCAGGGCTCCTAGGCGCTGCCCGGCGTGAACCCTCAAATCTTGCTCTGAAGACGCGCCCGGCGCGGTTCCGTGCCGTCCGGCGGGGCCATACCCCCCTCACCCGCGCCGTGCGCGCGGGCGTCCGGTGACAGGGGGCGTACGGGAGCAGGGGGCGCAGGACTCATGGAGCGACTGGGGACGGGGATCGGCTGGCGGCCGGAGATCTCGGACGCAGTGGAGGCCATGCCGGGGGTCGACTGGGTCGAGGCGGTGGCCGAGAACCTGTGCCCCGGCCATCTGCCCGCCTCGCTGCTGCGCCTGCGCGAGCGCGGGGTGACCGTCGTGCCGCACGGCGTGTCCCTCGGGCTCGGCGGGGCCGAACGGCCGGACGAGGGGCGCCTGCGGGCGCTCGCCGAGCGGGCTCAGGCGCTGGGCTCGCCGCTGGTGACGGAGCACATCGCCTTCGTCCGGGCGGGCGGGTCCCTGACCGCCTCGGACCGCATCGAGGCGGGCCACCTGCTGCCGGTGCCCCGCACGCGCGAGGCACTGGACGTGCTGTGCGAGAACGTCCGCATCGCCCAGCAGGCGCTGCCGGTGCCGCTCGCCGTGGAGAACATCGCCGCGCTGCTCGCCTGGCCCGGCGAGGAGCTGACCGAGGGCCAGTTCCTGTACGAGCTGGCCGACCGCACGGGCGTACGGCTGCTGATCGACGTGGCCAACCTGCACACCAACCATGTCAACCAGGCGGAGGACCCGGCCCTCGCGCTGGCCGAACTGCCGCTGGAGGCGCTCGCGTACGTCCATGTGGCGGGCGGGTACGAGCGGGACGGCGTCTGGCACGACAGCCACGCGCACCCGGTTCCCGCGCCGGTCCTCGACATCCTGTCCGACCTCGCCTCCAGGGTGGCCCCGCCCGGGGTGCTGCTGGAACGCGACGAGAACTTCCCGGAACCGGCCGTGCTGGGAGGGGAGCTGGAGGCCGTTCGGGAAGCGGTGGAGCGGGGTCGTGCCGGGGCCCCGGCACGCAGGCACACGGGCGGGGCAGGGCCCGGGAGGGTCGGCGGGGGTGCGCGCGGGCGTGACGGCGGGGCGGGGCCCGGGCGTGACGGCGGGGGTGCGCGCGGGCGCGACGGGGACGAGCGGGTGGCGGCCGTCCCCGAGCCGGTCCGGCAGCGGCTCGCACTCGCGCAGACCGCGCTCCTGTCGGCGCTCGTGGCGGGGACACCCGCGCCCGAGGGCTTCGACCGGGGGCGGCTCGGCGTGCAGGCGCGGGCGCTGGCCTCGAAGCGGGCGGGTGTCGTGGCGAAGGTGGCGCCCGAGTTGCCGGTCGTCCTCGGCGCCGGCTACCGCCCCGCCTTCCTCGCGTACGCGCGGGAGCACCCGATGCGCGGCGGCTACCGGCTGGACGCGATGGCGTTCGTCGAGTCCCTGCTGCTGGCGGAGCAACCGCAGGACGCGACCGCGCGCCGGGAACTGCGCGCGTGGTGGCGGGAGCGGTCGGGTCCCGCGCCGAGGTCGCTGAGGCCGGCGGTCCGGGCGGCCAGGGCGGCCCGCCGGGCGCTGCTCGGGCGCTGACACACGGGACAGCGGAGGTGGCGCGTACGCCGACCCGCCGCCCGCCCCTCCCCAACCGTCCGCCCCCGATCCACCCCCGCCGGCACCCCCCGCCGACCCCCCGTCGGCACCGCCCGGCACGCCCGTCCTGACCTCGGAAAAGAAGCGGAACGTCACATACAGGCCACACTCTGTCCGGAATGTGAACAAGGCATGGAGATTCCCAGGCCCCTGGCATAGAAACTTGTCATGCTCTGGGTCCTTCTTCTCCTGCCGGCCTGGGCCCTCGCCGGTGCCGCGTGCACACGGCTGTGCCTGGCCGCCGTGCGTGCGGCGGCCGTGGACACCCGGGACGCGGCCGTGGACCAGGATCACGACCTCACCCTCTACGAGGCGGCGTTCCTGTCCGGCGGCCCCTCCCGGGTCGCCGACGTCACCCTGGTCTCCATGGCCCGCCAGCGGCGGCTGCTGCTCGCGCACACGGGCTGGGCCACCGTCGTCGACCCGCGCGGACGCGACGAGATGGAACGTTCCGTCATAAGGGCCATCGGCCCTGGAGGGCAGTCCCGCATCGCTCCGGTACGGTCCGCCGCGGCCGCCGCCGACCCGGTGCGCAGCCTCGCCGACCGCCTGGTCAGCGCCGGCCTGGCCGTGCCGGAGGGCGAAGGTTCGACGGTCGCGGCCGGGATGCGCCAGGTGCGGACCGCCGCACTGGCCGTGGCCGTGCTCGCCGTGACCGCGCTGCTGCTGCCCGGCCCGACCGGGATGCCGCGCACCCTGGTCGCCCTCTGGTTCCTGCTCCCCCTCGCCCTCACCCTGAGCTGCCTCGCGATAGCCCGGGTCGAGATCCACCCGTACTCCCGCTGGGCGTCCCCGGCCGGTCAGCGGCTGCTCGGCACGCTGGCCCGGCGGGTCCGCGGCACGGGCGACGAACGCACCTGCCTCGCCTCCGTGGCCGTGCGGGGCATCCGGGCGATCGGCGAACCGGAGCTGCGCGCGGCCTTCGCCCACCGCGACCAGCCCTGGCGGGACTGACCGGCCGGCGCACACCGAGGCGCAGCACACGACGGCGAAGTACGCTGCGGCGCGCGACAGCGGAGACACGGCGGCGCACACCGAGCCGGCGCGCGCCGCCCCTCGGGGGCGCATCGGGCGCACCGGCGCCGACACCCGCCGCCCGGTGCTTGCCTTCGCCCGCGTGCGCCCGAAACATCCCTCGTGCCGCCGCCGTGTGCCGAAGGGATACGCCGATGAGAGCAGCCGCCGTGTGCACGGCCGCCGGGTCCTTGGTCCTGACCGCCCTCGCCGCCGCCCCTTCCGGCGGCGCGCCGCGGCCCGAGCTGCCGCCCGGCGGGGCGGCCGAGTTGCGCGGCACCGTCGTGGCCGCCGCGCGCGCCCGGGTGACCGGCATCGACTTCGGCGCCTGTCCGGGCGCGCGGGAGATGCCCGGTTCGCTGGAGTGCGGCACCGTGTCCGTGCCGCTCGACTACGCCCGTCCCGACGGCCCGAGGATCCGGCTCGCCGTCAGCCGGGTGCGGGCCACCGGCCGGGACCCGCGCTCCGGCGGGCGTGCGGTGCCCCGCCAGGGCGCCCTCGTCTTCAACCCGGGTGGGCCCGGCGGTGACGGCATGTCGTTCCCGCTGGTGGGGCTGCTGTCCGAGTGGAAGCGGGTCGCGGCGGCCTACGACCTCGTCGGCTACGCCCCGCGCGGGGTGGGCCGTTCGGCGCCGCTGTCCTGCACGGACCCGAAGGGCTTCTTCAAGGCGCCGAGCCCGGCGCCGACATACCCCTCGGCGGCGTACAAGAAGAAGCGTGCCGCCGAGGCCCGGGCGTACGCCCGGGGGTGCGTCCGGCGCTCGGGCTCCCGCTTGCGCTTCTTCACCTCCCTCGCCAACGCCCGCGACCTGGAGGTGCTGCGCGCGGCGCTCGGGGAGGACCGGCTGACGTTCATGGGCGCCTCCTACGGCACCTACTTCGGCGCGCTGTACGCGACGCTCTTCCCGGCGTACGTGCGCCGGATGGTCTTCGACTCGGCGGTGAACCCCGACCCGGCCCGGGTGTGGTACCTCGACAATCTCGACCAGTCCGCCGCGTTCGAGGCCCGGTGGGCGGACTTCAGGAGGTGGGTGGCCCGGTACGACGACGTGTACGGGCTCGGCCGTACGGCTGAGGCGGTGCGCGCCGCCTACGAGAAGGCACGCACGCGGCTGGCCGCGCGACCGGCGGGCGGCACGGTGGGCCCCGGGCAGTTGCAGGGCGCGTTCCTCGGCACCGGGTACGACGACGGCTCCTGGCCACTGGCCGCGGACGCCCTGGCCGCGTATCTGAAGGGCGACGAGAAGCCCCTGGCCGCGCTGGCCGCGCCGTACCGGGCGGGAGCGGCCGTAGCGGAGAACAGCGCGGCGGTCTACACGGCCGTGGAGTGCAACGACGCGCCCTGGCCCGCCGACTTGCGGGTGTGGGACCGGGACAACACCCGGCTCGCCCGGGTGGCACCGTTCGAGACCTGGGCCAACGTGTGGGCGAACCTGCCGTGCGCCTCCTGGCCGGTGCCACGCCGGCTGCCCCTGGACGTGCGGACCGCGCCGGGCGTGCTGCCGCCCACGCTGATCCTGGCCGCAGAACGGGACGCGGCCACCCCGTACCGCGGGGCTGTGGAACTGCACCGGCGGCTGGCCGGTTCCACGCTGCTCACCGAGCGGGGCGCCGGCACGCACGGCATCGCCTACGGTCCGAACCGGTGCGTCAACGCGGCCGTGGACGCCTACCTGCTCCAGGGGCGGGCGGCGGGGCGCTCGGCGGAGTGCGCCGGGCGCCCGGAGCCGCGGCCGGGCCGGCCGACCTTCCAGGAGACCCGTGAGCAGGAGCTGAGGGACGCCCTGAAGGGAAAGGACGACCGCGAGCCGGCCGGGAAGTGACCGTAGGGGGTCAGGCGAGCCCGGCGACCAGGTCCGCCACGTCCTTGCGGCGGCCGGTGAAGAACGGCACCTCCTCGCGGACGTGCCGGCGGGCCTCCGAGCCGCGCAGGTGGCGCATCAGGTCGACGATGCGGTGCAGTTCGTCCGCCTCGAAGGCGAGCACCCACTCGTAGTCGCCGAGCGAGAAGGACGCGACCGTGTTCGCCCGCACGTCCGGGTAGCCGCGGGCCATCTTGCCGTGGTCGGCGAGCATGCGGCGGCGGTCCTCGTCGGCCAGCAGGTACCACTCGTAGGAGCGCACGAACGGGTAGACGCTGACGTAGTCGCGCGGCGTCTCGTCGGCGAGGAACGCCGGGATGTGGGAGCGGTTGAACTCCGCGGGGCGGTGCAGCGCCATGTTCGACCACACCGGCTCCAGCGCACGACCGAGCCTCGTGCGGCGGAAGAGGTTGTACGCCTCCTGGAGCTGGTCGCTCGTCTCGGCGTGCCACCAGATCATGATGTCGGCGTCGGCGCGCAGCCCCGAGACGTCGTACGTGCCGCGGATGGTCACGTCCTTCGCGGCGAGCTGGTCGAACAGCTCCTGGACCTCGTCGGCGTAGCCCGCGCGGTCCTCGGGGAGCACGTCCTTCAGCTTGAAGACGGACCACAGGGTGTAACGGATGACCTCGTTGAGGTCCTTGGCCAGCTTGCCCTTGTTCGGGATCCTGCCGGAGTCGGTGGTGGAGGCGTCGTCACTCATGGGGCTATTCTCCCGCTCCCCCGTGCAGACTCTGCACCGGGTGGGCGGTGAGTTCCTGCACAGCGCGCAGGTCACCCGCCAGCTGGTCCACGGCGGCGTGGGCGCTCGCGACGCACGCCGGGATGCCCACGCCGTCGTAGACCGCGCCGCACACGGCGAGGCCCGGCAGCCCGGCGACGTGGTCGCGGACGCGGGCCACGCGCGCGTGGTGGCCGACGGGGTACTGGGGCAGACCGTCGGTCCAGCGGGTGACGCGGCTGCGCAGCGGCACGGCGTCCAGGCCGGTGGCCTCCCTAAGGTCGTGCCGGGAGAGGTCCACCAGCTCGGAGTCCTCGCGGCCCAGGATCTCCGTCTCGCCGTACCGCCCGACGGAGGTGCGCACCACCAGCACGTCCGGGTCCTGGCCGGCGATCCAGCCCCACTTGCGGGAGGCGAAGGTCGACGCCTTGATGGTGCGCCCGTCGACGGGGGGCACGAGGAACCCGCTGCCCTCGGGGAGCGCGGCGTCGCCGCGCCGGTAGGCGAGGGTGATCAGGGCCATCGAGGCGTACTCGACGGCCCGCAGCTCCGCCGCCGCCCCGGGGGACTCGGCGCCCAGCAGCCGGGCGGCGGCGGGCGCGGGGGTGGCGAGGACCACCGCGTCCGCGTGCAGGACACGGTCCGCCGTGACCACGCGCCAGCCGCCGAGCGGCTCCCTGCGCAGCTCCGTCACGGGGGTGCCGGTGAGGATCTTGCCACCGCGTGCCCGCACCGACTCGGCGACCGCGAGCGGCAGGCTGCCGACCCCGCCTTCGATGCCCATGAAGACCGGTCCCGTCCGGCCGCTTCGCTGGGCCTCGGCCGCGGCGGCCTGGATGCCGCGGACCGCCTCGGTCAGGGAGGTGTGCGTCCGCGCGGCCCGGAAGAGCTGGGGAACGGCCGAGCGCATCGAGATGCGGTACGCGTCGCCCGCGTAGACGCCGCCGAGCAGCGGCTCGACCAGGCGGTCGACGACCTCGCGGCCCAGGCGCGCGGCGACGTACTCACCGACCGCCACGTCGTCGCCGACCTCGGTGCGGGGCAGGTCGGCGTCGCGCTCGACGCGGGCCAGGCCCTCTGCGGAGAGCACTCCGGTGAGCGCGGCGGCGGTGCCGGGGACACCCATCACGTGGCCCTTGGGCATCGGGCGCAGGGCGCCGCGGGTCCACAGGGACGCGGTCGCGGTCGCGGGCGGCTGCAGCCGGTCCGCCAGGCCCACCTCGCGCGCGAGGTCCACGGCCTCGGGCCGGCGGGCCAGCATCGACTCGGCGCCCAGGTCGACCCGGACACCCGCGATCTCGCCCGGCAGCAGCTTGCCGCCGACCCGGTCCGCCGCCTCCAGCACGGTCACCCGCGCGCCGCGCTCCAGCAGGCGGTGCGCGGCCGCCAGCCCCGCGATCCCGCCCCCTACGACGACGACCTGCCCCGTGCCCGTACCCGTTGCGCTCATGGCCCCCACTCTCTCAGACCCCACCGGCACTCCCCCCGGGCCCCGGTGTCCGGGACGAGTCCGGACCGTGATCGCATCGGAACCGGTCTCCGGCAACGGGCCGGCCCGCCCGCGAGTCGAACAGGCGTCAGAGTTCGCCACGACTCCCGGGGGTACACGACATGCGCGCACGGTGTTCTGTCCGCTCCACTTCGGCCCTGGCCGGCCTGCTGCTCGCGACGGCCCTCGCACTCACCGGGTGCAGCGGCGCGGGCGACTCCGGTGGCAGCTCGTCCGACAAGGCCGCCGGGAGCGGGGCGCAACGGGGCGCTCCCGCCACGGGGAACGCCGGCGGCAGCGGGTACGGCGGCGGCGCCGCCGCGTCCGGGGCCAGGGCCGGCACGGCGCCGAAGGTCACGGCGAGCCACATCGTCCGCACCGCCTCGGTGAGCGTGGAGGTCACGGACGTGGCGAAGGCCCTCGCCGCCGCCCGCACGGCCGCCGGGAACGCGGGCGGCTACGTCGGCGACGAGAGCACCACGCGCGACGCGCAGGGCCGCGAGCGGACCCGGGTCGTGCTCCGCGTGCCCGCCGGGAAGTACGACGAGGTCCTCACCGGCCTGGCGGGCACCGGCAGGCTCGTCGAACGCTCGGCGAAGGCGGAGGACGTCACCGGCCAGGTCGTCGACGTCGACAGCCGCATCAAGTCGCAGCGCGCCAGCGTGGCCCGGGTCCGCGCCCTGATGGACAAGGCCGCAAGCCTCGGCGACGTCGTCTCCCTGGAGAGCGAGCTGAGCCGCCGGGAGGCCGATCTGGAGGCGCTGCTCGCCCAGCAGGCGTCACTGAAGGACCGTACGAGCCTGGCCACCATCACCCTGTCGCTGTCCGCGGCGCCCGCGCCGCAGGAGAAGGCCGCCGACCACGACCCGGGGTTCCTGGACGCCCTGGCGGGCGGCTGGCACGTGTTCGTGACCATGGTCCGCTGGATCGCCCTGGCCCTGGGCGCGGTCCTCCCCTTCGCCGCCGCGGCGGCGCTCCTCGCCCTGGCGTGGCTGCGCCTCGTACGCCCCCGGCTCCCGCACCGGGCCACCGCCGCGCCGACGATGACCGCACTGGGACCGCTCGGAGGGGCGGCGCCCGGCACCGCGACCGGAAGCGGAACCACAACCGGAACCGGAACCGGAACCGGAACCGGAACCACCGAGGGCTCCGGCGAGACGCCGGACGGCGAATCCCGGTGAGCCGGGCCACCGCGACGGCCCCGGTCCCGGTCGGCCGTAGCGTGTGGGCATGACCATGAGCAAGAGCACCGGTACGGACACGGGCGGTGCGCGCACGGCGCGCCGGGGGCGGGAACGGCTGGTCGTGATCGGCGGGGACGCCGCGGGGATGTCCGCGGCGTCCCAGGCACGCCGCCTGCGCGGACCCGGCGAACTGGAGATCGTGGCGTTCGAACGCGGCCACTTCAGTTCGTACTCGGCGTGCGGGATCCCCTACTGGGTCGGCGGTGACGTCGGGGACCGGGACCGGTTGATCGCCCGCACGCCCGAGGAGCACCGCGCGCGGGACATCGACCTGCGGATGCGCACCGAGGTCACGGAGATCGACGTGGCGGCGGGCCGCGTCCGCGCGCGGGACGTCGATTCGGGGGCGGAGTCCTGGACGTCGTACGACAAGCTCGTGATCGCGACCGGGGCCCGCCCGGTCCGCCCCGAGATGCCCGGTGTCGACGCGCCCGGCGTGTACGGCGTGCAGACGCTGGACGACGGGGAGGAACTGCTCGCCGGGCTGGCACGCGCGCGTGGCCGCAGGGCGGTGGTGGTCGGGGCGGGCTACATCGGCGTGGAGATGGCCGAGGCCCTGATCAAACGCGGCTACGAGGTGAGCGTCGTCAACCGCGGCCAGGAGCCCATGTCCACCCTGGACCCGGACATGGGCCGACTGGTGCACGAAGCCATGACGGGGCTCGGGATCACCATGGTCGGCGGCGCCGAGGTGACCAAGGTGCTGACGGGGACGGACAGCCGGGTGCGGGCCGTGGCCACGACGTCGGCCGAGTACCCGGCGGACGTGGTGGTGCTGGGCATCGGCGTCCGCCCGCAGACCTCGCTCGCGCGGGCGGCGGGGCTGCCGCTCGGCGCGCACGGCGGGCTGCTCACGGACCGCGCGATGCGGGTGCGCGGGCACGAGAACATCTGGGCGGGCGGCGACTGCGTCGAGGTCCTCGACCTGGTGTCCGGACAGCACCGGCACGTGCCGCTCGGCACCCACGCCAACAAGCACGGCCAGGTCATCGGCACCAACGCCGGCGGCGGCTACGCCACCTTCCCGGGCGTCGTCGGCACGGCGGTGAGCAAGGTGTGCGACCTGGAGATCGCGCGGACCGGCCTGCGGGAACGGGACGCCCGGCGGGTCGGGCTCCGGTTCGAGACGGTCACCGTCGAGTCGACGAGCCGGGCGGGCTACTACCCGGGGGCCTCGCCGATGACGGTGAAGATGCTCGCCGAACACCGCACCGGCCGTCTCCTGGGCGTCCAGATCGTGGGCCGGGAGGGCGCCGCCAAGCGGGTCGACATCGCGGCGGTGGCGCTCACGGCCGGGCTGACGGTGGAGCAGATGACGGCCCTGGACCTGGGCTACGCGCCGCCGTTCTCCCCGGTGTGGGACCCGGTGCTCGTGGCCGCCCGCAAGGCGGCGGCCAAGGTCGCCGGGGCACGGACGTAGGCCGGTTCGCCCGGCGCATGCAGGGCACTACTTCCCTGTGGTGATCCCCGTCCATGACGTGAACCCGGTGCGGCGCACCCCCTGGGTGACGTACGCCCTGATCGTCGCCTGCGTCGTGGTGTTCCTGGCCACGCCCGGCATCTCCGGTTCCGTGACCGGGAGCGGCACGCTTGCGCAACTGTGCCACGCGCAGGCCTTCACGGAGCACTGGGCGCTGGTGCCGCGCGAGCTGATCCACCACCGGATGCCGTCGCTGGTGCCGACGGGCGCGGTGGGCGTGGGGGTGCACGGACCGGGCTGCGTGCTGGGGCCGCCGGCGTACGGCAAATCCCCCGTGCTCTCGGTCCTCACCGCGATGTTCCTGCACGGCAGCTGGCTGCACCTGCTGGGGAACATGCTGTTCCTGTTCATCTTCGGCAACAACATCGAGGACCGGATGGGGCACCTGCGTTTCGCCCTGTTCTACGTCGTCTGCGGCTACGCCGCCGGGTACGGTTTCGCGCTGCTCGACGCGGAGTCGGGGCAGCCGCTGATCGGGGCGTCGGGGGCGATCGCCGGGGTCCTCGGCGCCTATCTGGTGCTGTACCCCAGAGCCCGGGTCTGGGTCCTCGTGCCGTTCCTGGTCTTCCTGCCGCTGCGTCTGCCGGCCTGGATCGTGCTGGGGTTCTGGTTCGTGCTCCAGGCGTTCTACTCCGCGGGCGAGGGCGTCTTCGACACGGGCACGGTGGCGTACGCCGCCCATGTGGTCGGCTTCGTCGTGGGCATGCTGATCGCGCTGCCGTTGCGCCCCGGCACCCCGCCGCCGCCGAAACCGCGGGGCCTGGTCTTCGGCCGACGGGCCCGCCCGGGGTGGTGAGGGCCGCCGGGCCGGCCCACGGCCCGGCGGTGGCCGGCCGGACCTGTTGACGCATTGGTCCAGACCTTCTACGTTGTGTGCGCCTGCCCGAAGCGGCACGGCCGTGCCCCGGCCCGCCCCGCGCACCGGCCTGCCTTCGTCCGGGCACACGCATGCGCACGCGCACGGTTCACCTCACCCCTGTACCACCCCACCAGCGCAGGGAGAGCCATGTTCCACAGGCGCAGACCACTTCTTCTCGGCGCGGGAACACCGCGCACCCGCCACAGTCGCGGCCCCGCCCGGCTGCGGCGGCGGATCGCCGCCGTGGGGGCCGCGCTGCTGCTGCCCGTCGCGGCGCTCACCGCCCTCGCCTCGCCCGCCCACGCGGCCGGCACCCTGACGGCGACCTTCAGCACCCAGGACAACGGCTCCTGGTGGAAGGGGACGTACATCGTCCACAACAGCGGTACGGCGGCCGTCAGCGGCTGGACCCTGGAGTTCGACCTGCCGGCCGGGGTCTCCCTGAGCGGCAACTACAACGGCGACGCGACCGTCTCCGGACGGCACGTGAGCGTCAAGAACGCCTTCTACAACGCGAACGTCCCGGCCGGCGGCAGCACCGAGCCGTACAGCTACTGGTTCACGGCGACCGGCACGGCCGGCGCCCCCACGGGCTGCACGGTCAACGGCGACAAGTGCGACGGCACCCCCGATGTCCCGCCGACCGCCCCCGGCACCCCGAAGGCGACCGCCGTCACCGCGCACTCGGTGGCGCTGGGCTGGACAGCGGCCCAGCCCGGCGACCACACCGTGGCCTCCTACGACGTGCTCAGCGGCACCGACACCGTCGCGACCGTCAGCGGCACCTCGGCGACCGTCACCGGCCTGACCCCGGCGACGGGTTACACCTTCACCGTGCGCGCCAAGGACACCCGCGGGAACACCGGGCCGGCCAGCGCGCCGCTGACCGTCAGGACGGTGGACCCGTCCACCGACCCGACGCCGCCGACCGCGCCCGGCAACCTGCGCTCCACCGGCAAGACCTCCTCCAGCGTCAGCCTGGCCTGGGAGAAGTCCACCGACAACGTGGGCGTGGCCGCCTACGACGTCTACCGCGGCGCCACGCTGGCGAAGTCGGTCGGCGCGGACACCACGTCGGCCACGGTGGACGGGCTCTCCCCGGCCACCGCCTACACCTTCACCGTCAAGGCCCGCGACACCGCCGACAACCCCTCGCCCGCCTCGAACGCGCTGAACGTCACCACCGACGACGTCGCCGGGCAGGGCAAGCAGCTCAAGGTGGGCTACTTCGTGCAGTGGGGCATCTACGGACGCCAGTACTTCGTGAAGAACCTGGACACCTCCGGCGCCGCGGCCAAGCTGGACGTCGTCAACTACGCCTTCGAGAACCTGGATTCGAAGGACCTCACCTGCAAGGCGGGCGTGACCAAGGGCACCTCGAACGACCCGGAGGACCCCGACCAGGGCACCGACGCGGGCGACGCGGACGCCGACTACGCGCGGCCCATGTCCGCCGACCAGTCGGTCGACGGGGTCGCCGACGACGGCTGGGGCAAACTGCGCGGCAACCTCAACCAGCTGAAGAAGCTCAAGGCCAAGTACCCGAAGCTCAAGGTCGTCGCGTCGATCGGCGGCTGGACGTACTCGAAGTTCTTCTCGGACGCCGCCGCCACGCAGGCCTCCCGGGAGAAGTTCGTCAAGTCCTGCATCGACGTGTGGATCAAGGGCGACCTGCCGGTCTACAACGGCGCGGGCGGGCCGGGCACCGCGGCGGGCATCTTCGACGGTTTCGACATCGACTGGGAGTGGCCGGGCTCCGAGGGCCACCCGGGCAACCACTACGGCACCCAGGACAAGGACAACCTGACCGCGCTGCTGGCCGAGTTCCGCAAGCAGCTCGACGCGCTGGGCGGCGAGCACAAGCTGCTGACCGCGTTCACCCCGGCCGACCCGGCGAAGATCTCCGCCGGCTGGGACCTGAAGCACATCTTCGACTCCCTCGACTACGCCGACGTGCAGGGGTACGACTTCCACGGCTCGGGCAGCGACAACTCCTGGGAGCCGAAGCGCACCGGTGACGCGTCCAACCTGTACACCGACGCCCAGGACCCGTACCCGTTCCACTTCAGCATCGAGAACGCGATCCAGGCGTATCTCGACGCGGGGGTCAACCCGCGCAAGCTGACGGTGGGCTTCCCGTTCTACGGGCGCGGCTGGCAGGGCGTCACCGACGGCGGCGCCGGTGAGTGGCAGGACGCCAACGGCGCCGCACCCGGCCAGTTCGACACCGAGGCCGGGGTGCGCGGCTACAACAACCTGATCACCAGTTATCCGTCGATGACGGTCCACCACGACGAGCAGTCGGTGTCGACGTCCGGCTACACCGGGGCGAACGGCCAGTGGTGGTCCTTCGACGACGCCTGGTCGATCGGGAAGAAGACGGCCTGGATCAAGTCCAAGGGGCTTCTGGGCGGCTTCGTGTGGGAGATGTCCGGCGACACGCCCGGCGGTCAGCTGATGACCGCGCTGGACGGTGGACTGAAGTAGCGCGGCGCGGCCCGGGGCCCTCCGGGCCGCGGTGGACTCCCGGGCGGGCGGCCGGCGGACCGCCCGCCCGGGTCACCGTCGCGGCCCGCCGCCTCAGCGGCCGGTGTGCGTGTGGACGTACTCCACGAGCCGGGTCAGCGCGTCCGGGTCGGTGGACGGCATGACACCGTGGCCGAGGTTGAAGACGTGGCCCTCCAGGCCCGCGGCGGACTCCAGCACCTCGCGGGCCTTGGTCTCGACAGCCTCGCGGCCGGCGAACAGCACGGTCGGGTCGAGGTTGCCCTGGAGCGCCTTGCCGGGGCCGACCCGGCGGGCGGCCTCGTCCAGCGGGACGCGCCAGTCGACGCCGACGACGTCCGCGCCGGCCTCGCCCATCAGGCCCAGCAGCTCGCCGGTGCCGACCCCGAAGTGGAGGCGCGGGACGCCGTACCCGGCGACGGCCTCGAAGACCTTCGCGGACGCGGGCAGCACCGAGCGGCGGTAGTCGGCGGGGGACAGCGCCCCGGCCCAGGAGTCGAAGAGCTGCACGGCGCTCGCGCCGGCCTCGATCTGCACCTTCAGGAAGGCGCCCGTGATGGCGGCGAGCCGGTCCAGCAGGTCGGCCCACAGCTCGGGGTCGCCGTACATCATCGCCTTGGCGTTCTCGTACGTGCGTGAGGGGCCGCCCTCCACGAGGTAGCTCGCGAGGGTGAACGGCGCCCCGGCGAAGCCGATCAGCGGCGTGGCGCCCAGCTCGCGGGTGAGCAGGCCGATCGCCTCGGTGACGTAGGAGACGTCCTCGGGGGTCAGGTCGCGCAGCCGGGCCAGGTCCTCGCGGGTGCGGACCGGGCGCTCGACGACCGGGCCCACGCCCGGCTTGATGTCGAGGTCGATGCCGACTGCCTTCAGCGGTACGACGATGTCGCTGAAGTAGATCGCCGCGTCCACGTCGTGCCGGCGCACCGGCTGGAGGGTGATCTCGGTGACCAGGTCGGGCCGCATGCAGGAGTCCAGCATGCCGATGCCCTCGCGCACCTTGCGGTACTCCGGCAGCGAGCGCCCGGCCTGCCGCATGAACCACACGGGGGTGTGTGGCACCGGTTCGCGGCGGCACGCCCTGAGGAAGGCGGAGTCGTAGGTGGCCGTCGGCGGGCGGTGGCTGGCGGGCGTCTCGTTGGCACTCACGGGGGCAAGTCTCGCACGGCGCCGGGGGCGCGCGGGCCGCGGCGTGGGGCCCCCGGACGGCGCTCCTGCCTGCGGCGGGGTGTCTTGCTCTGCACAAAGGCCCGCTTCCCCTTAATCTTCCCGGCATGGCTGCGGCTCAGGGACGACTGTCGGACGGCGCTGGCGGAATGGACGACGCGAAGGAGGCGAAGGAGGGGGACGGGAATGCGGGCAGGGCGGATCAGGCCCCGTTGCCCTTCCGGGCCGCCGTCGACGCACTGAGAGCCGCGCGGCTGCGGCCGCAGGTGGAGATCGAGCAGGTACCGCCGCCGCAGCGGCTGGCTCCGTACGCCTACGCCCTGGAGGCCACGGTCGTCGACGGTGAGCAGGACCTCGCCGACGGCCGTCTGGTGCTGCTGCACGACCCGGCGGGGCACGACGCGTGGCGCGGCACGTTCCGGCTGGTGACCCTGGTCCGGGCGGAGCTGGAGCCGGAGATGGCCGCCGATCCGCTGCTGCCGGAGGTGTGCTGGTCCTGGCTGACCGGGGCGCTGCAGGCGCGCGGCCTGACGTACGGCGAGGCGAGCGGGACCGTCACGCGCGCCGGTTCGCACTACTTCGGCGGGCTCTCCGCGCGCCCGCCGGCCTCGCAGATCGAGATCCGTGCCTCCTGGACGCCGCGCGAGGGGCTGGGCGGGGTGCCGGACACGGGGGCGCACCTGGCCTCCTGGTGCGATCTGCTGGCGCAGGTGGCGGGTCTGCCGCCGGCCGGGCCGGGTGACGCGTCCGTGGTGACGCTGCCGCAGCGCCGCGGCCCGCAGTCACGCTGAGTCATACCGGCCGACGACCGACGCGTCTCCCCCCGCCTCCTCCCCCTTCTTCTCCCGTCTTCTCCGGCCGGCCCGGGCGGTTCTCCGCCGGGCCGGCCGCTGTCGTGCGCCCGCTCCCGCCCGTCTTACCGATCCCTTGCCGTGTCTTTGTCGATACGGCCACTTTCGGGCAGTTAGCGACCCCGAACGGCCCCGAGTGAACCGATTCGACCTTCGGATGATCGACAGTGTGTCCGAATTGCACGCATTGTTACTCACCAGATCGTGATCATTCTCTAAAGGACCACGGGTTTGATGCCGAAGACGACTGTGACCTAGCAAGCACGGTTCGTACCGGCTCCCTCCCCACAAGCCGGCCCCGTCCCCCCCCCACCCCCAGGAGGCCTGGTGTCCGTTCTCCTCGAGCAGCCCGCAAGCCTGGTCGCCTACCGCCCGAACAAGCCGACCGCCATGGTCGTCGTGGCGGACCCGCGCGTCCGTTCCACCGTCACCCGTCACCTGTGGGCGCTCGGAGTCCGTGACGTCATCGAGGCGTCATCCGTCGCGGAGGCCCGCCCGCGCATCGGCAACCCGCGCGACATCTGCGTCGCCGACGTGCACCTGCCCGACGGCTCCGGGCTCACTCTGCTGTCCGAGACCCGTGCCGCCGGCTGGCCCAACGGCCTGGCCCTGTCCGCCGCCGACGACATCGGCGCCGTCCGCAACGCCCTCGCCGGCGGCGTCAAGGGCTACGTCGTCACCGGTACCCGCACCAACCTCGGACTCCCCACCCGTCCGGGCGCCGCCCCCATCGGCGCGGCCCGGCTGCACCGCCGTCCCCCGGGTGCCCCGAGCCACCCGGGTGGCTACCGCGAGCTGTCCGGGCGCGAGGTCGAGGTGCTGCGGCTGGTCGCCGAAGGACAGTCGAACAAGGCGATCGGCGTCTCGATGGGCCTGTCCGCACTGACCGTCAAGAGCCACCTCGCCCGCATCGCCCGCAAACTCGGCACCGGCGACCGCGCCGGGATGGTCGCCGTGGCCCTGCGCACCGGCATCATCCACTGACATCGACCGCACACCGGCCGCCGCCGCTCCCCCGATCGGCCGCCGCCCGTCACTCCACCGCCCGCCTCCTTCTGCCCGCCGTCCCTCCGACCGGTTTCACCGCCCGCCCGTGCCCCGTCCCCCCGAGGCACCGGCCCCTGCCCGGTACCGGCCGTGAACCGGACGCGTCCTCGACCTGACCGGTTCACGAC
>NZ_JBHJUW010000071.1:0-41690 GCF_042268205.1 Streptomyces sp. NPDC056160 | reverse complement strand
GGCCGTATCGAGGGGCGGGCGGTCAACCGGCCCCCCGGCTGACACCCGCGTCCCGCACCGGCCCGCGGGCCGGTGCGGGAGGCTCAGGAGGAGGCGCTGAGCGCCACCACGGCCTCGTCGGCGCTGACCGGGAACGCCGGTGTCCGGCGGGGCCTGGACATGTGATCAGGCACCTTCGAGACCGCCGGCGCCCTGGGAACGCTCCGGCACGGAGGCGGCCGCCGGCGCGGGCGGCGGACCGTCGAGGAAGTCGGCGCTCGGCACGTGGAAGAGGCCGCCGGTGACCGCCGTGGAGAAGTCGAGGATCCGGTCGTGCACGCCGGGCCGGTCGCCGAGGAACATGTTCCGCAGCATCTGCTCGATCACCGCGGGCGTACGCGCGTACCCGATGAAGTAGGTGCCGAACTCGCCCGCGCCGATCCGGCCGAAGGGCATGTTGTCCCGCACGATCTTCCGTTCGGTGCCGTCCTCGTCGGTGACCGTGTTGAGCGCGACGTGCGAGTCGGCGGGTTTGACGTCGTCGGGCATCTCCACGTTGTCCGGCTTGGAGCGGCCGATGACCTTCTCCTGCTCCTCGACCGGCAGTGCCTTCCAGGCCGTGAGGTCGTGCAGGTACTTCTGCACGACGACGTAACTGCCGCCCGCGAATCCGGGGTCCTCCGCGCCGACGTGGACGGCGTCGACGGCCGGCCGGCCCTCCGGGTTCTCGCTGCCGTCGACGAAGCCGAGCAGGTCGCGTTCGTCGAAGGACTTGAAGCCGTGCACCTCGTCCACCACGGTGACGGCACCGCGCAGGCGCTCGCCGATCAGCTGGGCCGTCTCGAAACAGAGGTCCATGCGCCGGGCGCGCAGGTGGAAGAGCAGGTCGCCCGGGGTGGACGGAGCGTGGTGACGGGCGCCGGTCAGCGGCACGAACGGGTGCAGGTCGCGCGGGCGCGGTCCGGCGAAGAGGCGGTCCCAGGCGGCGGAGCCGATGCCCACGACGCAGCTGAGTTCGTCGTCCGGCGCCCTAAAACCCACCGACCGCTTCAGACCGGCCACGTCGGGGAGCAGGTCGCGCACGGCGGTCTCACCACCGGAGGTGATGGCGCACACGAGGAAGAGGGCGGACCGGGCGGGCGGAGCGATCACGGACTGCGACTCGACCACGGAACGTGCCTCCAGGTTCGTGACGCGGGATGGGCCGGGCGTGACGTCAGCCGGTCGCGCCCGTCAGGCGCCCCGGCGCCCGGCGTGGTTCAGCCAGTCGGCGAGGACCGCGGCTTCGCTGTGGTCCACGTCCTTGGTGGCGGTGAGCAGGGTGACGTCGTCCCGGGCCGCCAGCTCACGCAGACGCTCGACGGCCGTGCGGTGATCGGGGTCGCCCAGCTCGGAGGCGTAACGGCGGCGGAACTCGGCGAAGCGGTCGGCATCGTGGTGGTACCAGCGGCGCAGATCGGTGGAGGGGGCGACGTCCCGCAGCCACTCGTCCAGGTGGGCGTCCTCTTTGCTCACGCCCCTGGGCCACAGGCGGTCGACGAGGACACGCCTGCCGTCCCGCGGCGACACGTCCTCGTAGATCCTTCGGTAGCTGATCTGTCCGGCCATGACGACACCCTTCCGGATCGACCGGCCCGCTCCGGCCCGTCACATTCTATCGGCGGACCCGGACCCGGACCCGGACCCGGCACCCGAACACGAGCCGGAGCGCCGACGCGGTGCCCGTCCGGCGCAGGAGGCTGCTCTCGGCCGTCCCCGCCGGGCCCTCGTCCCGCTGACGCCCGTTCCGCCGCCGCACCTGCCGCTCTGGACCGGGCCGCTGGTGGGCAACCTGCCGTCGAGTTTCATCAGGAGCTTGCCGACGATGCCCCGCTACGTGAACCGGCTGCTCGGGCGGTGGCTGCGGCCACCACCGGACGAACCGGCGAGGACCGCCCCGCGCGGCCTCGGTGCCGTCGCGGTGGCGCCGCCCTTCCGGGCTGTCGTCCTCCACCTCTTCACGGCCCGGTTCCGGACGCTGCCCTGACGACCCGGACGAGCGGGAAGGGGGCCATGTCATCTGTTGTGTTAGCCTGACGCGTTTGCGTGGTCGTCGCGGTGGGCGATTCACCCTGTTCGGTTCCGCCGGTGCGCGGGCTGTTCGATCCTGCCGGGCCTTCCTCGGTACGTTCCCCTGCGGAAGGCTGGTCATGAAGCATCCCGACGGCTCCGGCATCGCTCAGGGCGGTCCCGCCCAGCGCGGGGCCACGACCCCGGCGCTGCCCCCTGCCGCCTCCTTCGCCGACCTGGAACTGCCGGTGGAGGTGGTGCGGACACTGAGCGGACTCGGGGTGCGCGAACCCTTCCCGATCCAGGCCGCCACACTGCCCGACGCCCTGGAGGGGCGCGATGTCCTGGGGCGCGGGCGCACCGGATCGGGCAAGACGCTCGCCTTCGGCCTGCCGCTGCTGACACGTACGGCTGGGCGGCGCGCCGAACCGAAGCAGCCCCTCGCGCTGATTCTCGTGCCCACACGGGAGCTGGCCCAACAGGTCACCGAGGCGCTGGCACCGTACGCCGAGGCACTGCGGCTGCGCATGGCCACGGTCGTCGGAGGCCTGTCGACCGGCCGGCAGGTCGCCGCGCTGCGCCAGGGAGCCGAGGTGGTCGTCGCCACCCCCGGACGCCTGCACGACCTGATCGAGCGCAACGCCTGCCGCCTGGGACGGGTGCGGATCACCGTGCTGGACGAGGCCGACCACATGTGCGACCTGGGATTCCTGCCGCAGGTCGTCGACGCGCTCGACCAGGTGCACCCCGACGGCCAGCGGATGCTGTTCTCGGCCACTTTGGACCGCGACGTCGACCAGCTGGTCAGCCGCTACCTCCGCGACCCCGTCGTCCACTCCGTCGACCCGCCCGCGGGCACGGTCTCGACGATGGAGCACCACCTTCTGGTCGTCCACGGCCCCGACCTCTACGCCGTCGTCACGGAGATCGCCGCCCGCGACGGCCGCGTCCTGCTGTTCCGCGACACCAAGCACGCCGTCGACCAGCTCACCCGGCACCTGCGGGCCGTCGGGGTGCACGCCGGGGCCCTGCACAGCGGCAAGTCCCAGCCCCAGCGCACACGGACCCTGACGCAGTTCAAGAACGGCCTGATCACCGTTCTGGTGGCGACCGACGTCGCGGCCCGCGGCCTGCACGTCGACGACCTCGACCTCGTGGTCAACGTCGACCCGCCCGCCGACCCCAAGGACTACGTGCACCGGGCCGGACGCACCGCCCGCGCCGGTGCGTCCGGCAGGGTGGTCACGCTCGTGCAGGCGGCCGGGCGCCGCGAGACGAGCCGCATGATGGCCGGGGCCGGCATCGAGCCGACCGTCACCAAGGTGCGCTCGGGCGAGGCGGAGCTGAGCCGCATCACCGGCGCCAAGGCCCCCTCCGGCACCCCGCTCGACGGCGGACCCGCCGCCCCCCGGCCCAAGAACACCAATGCTCCCTTCCGCGGCCTCGGCACCGGCAAGGACCTCACCCGCGGCGCCGGCGGCAAGTCCCGCAAGGCCGGGGAGGCCCGCAAGCTCGCCGAGGCCCGCAAGGCCGCCCGCGTGCGCCGCAACGGCTGAGAGCCGTCGCCCTGTCAGCGGATCTCCCGGCTACGGGCCCGGCCCCCCTCGGCGGCCCGAAGCCGTCCAGTGCACCCCCGCCCACGAAGCGAACGCCCTCGACCAGGGCGGGGGCGCCCGCCCGAAACGAAGCGGGATCATGCCGCCGGCGCCACGCACCGCGTCCGGCATGACAAGCTGTGCTTGCCCCATCCCCGAACCCAGGAGGTCATCATGACCGCAGAGCCCGTGACTACGGAAGGTTCGGAGCCGGCCGACGCCGAGACGCCCCCTCTGGCGCCGGACGACGACGGCAACTACGACCTCAAGCGCAAGTTCCGCGAAGCCCTGGCACGCAAGCGCGGCGCGCAGGCGGACGCCGCCGATGCCGCGGCCAACCCGGATGCGTCGAAGGTGCGTGCGGCGCACGGCCCGGCCGCGAGCCAGCGGTCCTTCAGGCGCAAGAGCGGCGGCTGAGCCGACCGGTCCCGCGGTCCGGCCGCAGGACCGGCAGGCCGCGCGCCGGCCACTCGCCGGCCCGGTGCCGTGGCCCGCAACGCGCGCATGCGATGTGCGCGTTGCGGGTGAGGTGCACCGGGGTGCTCGCCTGCAGGAATGACCCCATGGCGGCCGACGCGGGCCGACGGCGCCGCCGCACCGGCACTCCGGCCTCGGCGTCCGGCCGGCCACGTCGCACGGTGGCCAGGACGTGGCGGACGGCCCGTCCCGCTCCGCCACCCCCGCCGACGTCCGGGGCAGGATGCTGACGCACCTGACGCGACGTCAGCCCGACAGGTGCCGGTGTACAGTGAAGAACGCCCTTGACCTGCAGAAAGCAGGCAGGGAGCCGTCTTCTAGGAGTGCTGAATGCTGCGCACCATGCTCAAGTCGAAGATCTAGCTTGGGTGTTTCCGCGGGTCAGAGCCATGATTGCCGCCTTCGGGTCAGCAAATGGTCAGTATCGGGCGCGGGAGCGTCCCAGCTTGCTGACCAGGTGGCCGCCATGACGGGTGACCTCGACAGGTCTCTGGCTCCCACCGAAGCCGCAGCCGGTCCGACCGCGGCGGCCCTCCGCGTGACCTGCTGCGTCATGATCACCCGCGCCCGCAGGCGGGCTTGGTCCGGGCGTGCAGGGCAGCCGGTTGCCGCGCCGCATGGGGGCCTGCACGGGTAGGCGAGGATGCGCTAAGCGCCCACTGGGTGAGATATCCGAGAAGGGCGGGTGGCCGCCTGACCCGTATGTACGGCAGGGGCCCCCGTATCCGCCATGCCGCCGCCTCCCAGCAGCGATACTGGATGCATGGACACGACGAGCACCGTCCCCCGCGCCGAGATGCTGCGGGACCGCTACCGCAGCCGGTTGCCCGAGCGTTTGCAGGAGCTGGCGGGCCCCATCGAGGGTGACGTGGACCTGCCGCTCCACATCGTCTGGTCCGGGCGGACGAGCTACAGCCTGGACCGTCCGAAGTCCCGCATGACGCTCTACCGGACCGTCCTCGCCGAAGGACTGAGTGAGGACCTGGTGGCCCTCCTGCACCACCGGCTGCTCACCGAGCAGTGGCCTGTGCTGCGGCGCTTGATCAGTCCCTACATCCGCGAGGTCTGGGAGGACGCCTTCCCCGAGCTGCTCCGCACCGCTCCAGCCGACACGACCGCCGCGTGAAGCTCACTCCGCTCCACGAGCGTCTCCTCGCCGACATCCTCGACATCGGCTCCCCTTACCCTCTGGTCCTCACCGGCGGATACGCCGTGCAGGCCCACGGCCTGGTCGAACGCTTCAGCCGTGACCTCGACGTCGCCACCGAGAATCCCGCTCCGATGCAGGAGATCGTCGCCTCGCTCACAGCAGGTCTCAGCGGGCGAGGATGGCGGACCACGCACGTCCAGACCGATCCGCTCAGCGGCCGGTTCCTCGTCACGGATCCGGACACCGGCGAGGAGTGCGAGGTCGATGTCCTCAAGGAGGCGTTCTGGGCTCCGCCCGCTCAGACCCCCTACGGCCCCGTGCTTTCCCTCGACGACGTGATCGGCACCAAGGTGCGTGCTCTCGCCGACCGCGGCACCGTCCGCGACCTCATCGACGTCCAGGCCGCATCCCGCCACCGCTCCACCGCAGACCTCGAATCCCTGGGCCGCCGTCGCGCCCACGACGAGTTCAGCCTCGAAGACCTCCGGGACCGGCTCATCGGCGCGGACTGGTACGAGGATGAGGATTACACCGCGTACGGGCTCACCTCCCGGCAGATCGAAGAACTCAAGGCGTGGGCGCTGGAGTGGGCGGAGGATCTGGGTGCGCGGATCCATGACGAGAACGCCTGAGAGGCGGTCATCGCGTCCATCCCCTCTACCGCCGTTGCAACGAGAGGATGCGGTGTGGCCAGCAGGTTCCAACCCGGATTCGTCCACGGTGGGTGGCTGCCCTGCACGACGGATGTGCGTGGCGGCCGCGCGATACCCCGCAGTGGACTCACGGCGAAACCGGGCTGCGGTAACGGTCAAACACTGCATCCCGCTCCCACTCCCAGGTCCAGTCCGGGCCTCAACGGTGGAACTCGGTATCGGCCACCTTGAAGAATTGGTCGGAAGGCTTCCGGCTGGATCCGCTGCCGTCCTTCGGGGCGGGTGAGCAAGACCATGCTCTGCATCGCCCGCGCCTACACCGTCACCGCGAGTCGAGGCCCACGCTGCTGGCCGTCACGTGGTTTGGTCGTCCGCCCAGAGGCCGGCCGGACGGAACTGTCGTCTCAGCGGTGCGTCAGCGAGGCGGGCGCGCGCAGGGTTCCTCGTTCTGCCCCGGCAGCAGCCGCAGGGCGAAGACGGAGCCGTCGGCGTGGACGGAGACCGGACCGCCCCAGTCCTTGTCGAAGGTGAGGCGGGGGCGGACGTGGCGGCTCGCGTGGACGAGGGCGCGGTACTCCTCGATGTCGCCCCTGGCGAGGAGTCGGAAGACCTCCTTGTCCACGCCGGAGAACGCCTCGACGCGGGGGCCGTTGAGGCGGAAGACGTGGTCGGTGCCGACGTACTCGTTGCCGAAGAGGGTGTGGGCGGCGTCCTGGATGCTCATGCTGGCCGCGTGTTCGAGACCGGTGAAGCGTTTGCGACCCTGCCGGTCGGTCAGGTGGCGGGCGGTGGCGTGGCCGGAGCCGGTGAAGGCCATGAGGCCCGCTGCCGTCGTGTGGGCCAGGGACTCCTGAAACCAGGCGTAGTCCTTCGGCTGCACGTGGCAGCCCCGTACGGGCTCCCGTGCCACCAGGCCCTCGGCCGGCGGATGGATGTCCGGCATCACGTTCGCCTGGAACGGCGGGGCGTTCCGGTTCGCTTCCCGGCCCTCAGCCGGGGACAGCCGACCGCCGCTGCCCGGCGCTTGGAGGGTGTGGACGGTCATCGTGGCGCCGTCCGTTGGGAGTTGTGTGCTGAACAGCAGGCCGGGGGTCTCGTTCCACGTGCCGATGTGGACCGCTTCAGCGTGAGCCGAGGCGGAGGCCAGTTGCTCGGCGGAGGTGGCGGAGTCGCTGTGGTTGCCCTTGCAGGCGAGGGTGATGGCAAGGGACGGCTCGCCCGGCCGCCAGACCTCGGCGAAGTACTGGGGACGATAGCGGTACTTCACCTTCTCGCCCTTGTCCCTGCTGGTGAGGGCCCAGCCCGCGCGTAACGCCGTGTCTGCGGGGACTATCGTCACCGAATGGTCGGGGAAACGGCTGCGCAGCATGTGCTCGCTGACCGTGAGCGCGAAGCCGATGCCGAGCTCCCCGGACTGCAGCGACTTGTAGTGGTCCGCGATGCGGTGGCCTTCGTCGGTGAGGCCGAGGAAGGAGTCACGACCGCCGGCCAGGGCCTGGGTGTACTTGAGTGCGCCCCAGTGCTCCGCCAGCCCCCGGCCCGCACCGCGCCACGACAGGGCAGTGGCCCGGGCGAGGGTGTGGAGCACGTCCCAGAGGGTCACTTCGAACTGCCGGGGCAGCTCTGTCGGCAGGATCGGGACGAGGGCGGGCTTCCGGCGGAGCGGCTCGTCCTCGTTCTCCTTCCGCTTCTCGTCGTCCGCCGTGATGGCGGCCTTCACCTTCCCGACGAGCGCGTCGTCGGAGTGGACGGAGACGTTCGAGGGCCGGGTCAGGTCCTGGAGCACTTCCTCGGTCGGCTTCAACAGCTCTCCTTCACGGTGTGCGAGGGCAGTTCGCCATCGGCTGGACCGTACGGAAGGGAGGAGCGGCGCACGCAAGTGCGCAGGGGCGCGTGAGCTGGACTTCGGCCCGGGCGGTCCGGTGTCAGCGCCTCGGCCCTGCCTCGCTCGCGAGTTCCACGCTGCCGAGGGCCTCGGGCGGGCGGCAGGCAGCGAGCCGGTTTCCGGGCGGTCGAGCGCCGACCCGGGCGATTACCAAAAGGAACCGTGTCCCACGAACCAGAGCGATGTCGGTGCCCGACAGGTCGGTGCGGGGACGCACGTCGTCCGTGTGCAGAGTGGTCTCCCGCACCTTTGATGGTTCATCAGGCAAGTCAGCATCCGGTCAGCATGAGTTGCTGGGCTCTCCCGGATAATTGCCCGAACAGGCGCCGGCGCGGCGCGAAAGCCCAGGCGCGAAGCTGTCCCGTCCGAGCGGAGCGATAATCCTCACAATCCTCGACCGGCGCGTCCCGGTGTACGGTCGAGACTGCCCTTGACCTGCATAAAGCAGGCAGAGAGCCGTCTGACTATTTGGCGTCGCCGCAGGTCAGGGGCATCACGTGCCCCTCTCAGGTCAGCAAGACGGTCAGCATGCGCCCTGGCCGTGCTCCCGCTTGCTGACCTTCGACCTGCTTCGTCCGCTGGTAGTACAGCGGGGGGTGCCCATGCTGATCTGGGAAGACGGCAGCAGGTGTGGCCTTCTGGCGTGAGCTGGTCCGGGAATGGTCCGGATCTTGGTGCGCACTGGCCATCGCAGAACCACCCGGCGGGATAGAAGTGCGCGGGCGCGCCGCATGGCTGCCCCTGCCCCGGCAGGCGATCGACAGTGCTCCTGTCACCGCAGGTACTGTGCGCCTTCTGTCGATTGACGGCATCCCGCCATTCCCAGGCAAACCTTGCCGTCCGGCGGCCAGGTGAAGCAGGCCGGTCCGGTCAGCGTGTCACCGCCCAGGGCTGGTCGGGTGCAGGGCAGGGAACTAGGTTGTCAGTGAGACTGGCAGCGCTTGGGGGATATGTGGACGAGCGGGAGTTCAACGAGACCGTTGCCCGGCTGATCCGTGAGGCGCGGATACGGGCCGGGGTGACGCAGGAGTACGTAGGGCGTCAGGCGGGGCTGACGCGCGGTTCGATCACGAACATCGAGTCGGGGACCCAGACCCCGCCTCTTTACCGGCTTGCCTTGATTGCCGCAGCGGTCAACGCAGACCCTGCCGACCTGCTTCCCTCGCTCCACTTGGACGAAGCGTCCGGACTTGCCGCGCGGCATGCCGCCGATGTTGCCGCGGTGTGGGCGCAGGCCTCAAAGAGGAGGGGTGTCCGTGGCGAAGGCTGACCTGGCGGCCCGCGGGCTGCTGCGGGAATTCCGGATCGACGTCCCGCCGGTCGACCCCTTCGCCCTGGCCGAACACCTCGGCGTCCTGGTCGTCCCGCAGCACATGGACGACGACGTCTCTGGCATGCTCCTGCGCAAGGACGGAGCCTGCGTCATCGGCGTCAACCAAGCGCACTCGTTCGAACGGCGGCGCTTCACGGTGGCGCACGAACTGGGGCACCTGCGCCTGCACGAAGGACGCCCGCTTATTCTGGACACCGACGCGCGCGTGAACTACCGCAACGCGGTCTCGAGCATGGCCACGGACCGCGAGGAGATCGATGCCAACCGATTCGCCGCGGCGCTGCTGGCCCCGGAGGACATGGTCCGCCGGGCGTCACAGCACATTAGCTTCCGCACGACGGACGACCTCGTGCGGGTCCTGGCCAAGCGTTTCCAGTTGAGTGAGGTGGCCATGACTTACCGTCTGATGAACCTCGGTATCGTCTCCGGCCCCGCTCACTGACACCACCTGGACCCGGCCGCCGGCCCGACCCTCTGCCGCGCCCTGCGCGTTCCTGGCGCCGCCCTGCCACGCCCGCTTGGGAGCCGTGCCCCTCTCGCCTCCCCCGCCCCCAGTTTGCCCAAGGCTGAGGGGGAGGAGCCGAACCAGCCACTGTCTGGCCCGCACTGAGGAGATGTCAGCCAGACTGACCTTCAAAAAGTGTCTTGCGTGAGTGTCGCTGCGTGTGGTGTACTTGTTACCGCAGAGAGTGACCGGTCTCTGTGCATAACGGGTGGCCCCTGCTCGGCGTGAGGCTGACGGACAATCCACCCCCCGGGCGGTACCGCGTACGCGTGCCTGGCCACGATGGCCGGCATCGTCGACCGGACCGCACCGGCTCCCCTCGATGGCCAGCCGTCACCCAAGGCCATCCGCTGATGCTGTGCATCGGCCGACCCTCTGCCCAGTGCCATGGCCGGCCCCCTCCGCGAGCCCACACCAGGCCCCTCGCGCAAGCACACCCATGTGCGCACCACCGCGCCCCATCGCGGGCAAGCCCACATGCCTTCGCGGGCCCTTCATGCCCTATTCCGTCACCTCTCCCGTCGGCGTGCCCCCACACCCATTTCGTCACCCTGAGCCCTCAGCCGACTCGCCGCAGAAAGGAATCCTCGCCATGCAGTGCCGCAAGAACTTCGACACCTTCCTCAAGAACACCGTGAACCTCAGCCAGGCCAAGCTCATCCTCCTCGACGTACGCGTCGAGGCCATCTACAAGGCCCTCAAGGCCGACTCCGAACTCGGCTCGCTCATCAGCGGCAAGAAGCCTCAGGGCTCCTGGGCGCAGCGCACCATCATCAACCCCGTCGGCGACAGCGAGTTCGACGCCGACTTCATGCTCCACCTCACCGAGAACACCGAGTGGGCAGACAGGCCCAAGATCTACATCGACAAGGTCTACGCCGCGCTCCACCGTCACAGCATCTACGGCGCCATGCCTCACACCCGCAAGTGTCGCTGCGTGCAGCTCAGCTACGCCAACTCTATGCACGTCGACATCGTCCCCTACCTTCAGCTGGCCGACGGCCGCCAGGTGATCGTCAACCGCGACACCAACACCTGGGAGCAGACCAACCCGGCCGGGTTTACCGCCTGGATGCAGAAGAAGGATGGCATCGCCAACAAGAACCTGCGCAAGGTCATCCGCCTGATGAAGTACCTGCGCAACCACCGCGGCTCCTTCACCGGCACCCGCTCCATCATCCTTACCACCCTGCTCGGCGAACGCGTCGAGGAGATCAAGAAGCTCATGGACCCCGGCTGCTACAGCGACGTGCCCACCACCTTGCTCACCATCGTCGAGGACCTCGACCGATGGCTGCAGGAGCGCCCCTACAAGCCCTCCATCGCCGACCCTTCCGGATCGGGCGTCACCTTCGACCACCGCTGGGACCAGACGACCTACAGCTACTTCCGGGCCCGCATCCACGCCCACGCCCGCGAGATCCGCGAAGCCTACGACGAGCCGGACTACGACCGCAGCGTGCGGCTGTGGCGCACGCTGTTCGGCGACGCCTTCCCCGGCCAGCCGCGTGCCGCCGCCTCCCTCACACCCACGGTGGCCAAGTTCGCCACCCCGCTGCTCATCACCACGACCTCCCGCACCGGACGTGCCGGATGACCAAACGCAAGTCGCCCGCAGCCCGCCCCAGCCTCTCCCAGCGTTGCCTCTTGGAGGAGCTCACCGCGCTGGCAGCCGCGCACGAGCCGGACCTGCGCATCACCGGCCGCCCCCGTATCGACACTGACGGCCTGGTCACCATCCCCATCAGCGTCTGCACCGGCAGCACGCCACGTGCTCCAGGAGGACTGCAGCTCAAGGAGAGTGAGGACTTCCTCCTCGCTCTGCCCGCCACCCCGATGATGCCGCCCCAGGTGCGCACCCCCCACATTCGGTTCGCCGGCACCCCGCATATCCTGCAGGGTGATCGACTGTGCCTCTACCTCGATCCGGCCCGCGAATGGGACCCCGCTGCCGGAATCACCCCCGTCATCAACCGCCTGTGGCAGTGGCTCAGCGACGCCGCAGCCGGCAGGTTCGATCCCGCCACCGCGCTTTACCACCCCGTCGGGGGTGTCCTGCACTACACCCCGGGCACTCCCACCGTCGTCGTACGAGAACCTGTCTCCCACCGGTCGGCCATGGCATGGCTCACCCAGCGCACCACCGACCGGCTCGACCTGACCAGCGCCCCCGCAGACTCCAACAGCCACCGCACCCCGATCCTGCCAGTGGACGCGCTGCCCCTGGGCGCGGGCAGCACTCTGGCCGAACTCCTCACCCTCACCCACCCCGCCACTGCCTACGCCCCGCAACCGGCCGACGCCCCATCCTCGGCGCTGCTGAAGGCACTCGCCGCCAGCGCCCTGCGTAACCCCGAAGGCACCGCCCAGTACTTCGTCCTCGCCGTCCGACACCCCGCCACACCCGCAGCGTCCCCCTTCCTCCTCGCCGGCCGCCTGCCGACCCAGGCCAGCGACACGCTGCGCCGCCTCGCACGCCGCGCGACCCCCAGCCGCCTGGGCAGTCTGCCCGAGGACTTGGCCCACGCCTCCATCGCATGGTGCTACCTCTCCGACGAACGCGCCGAAGTCACCACCCGCCGTGACACCCTCCGCCCCGTCCGCGCGTTCCAGGACTGTCACATCCACATCTGGGGCTGTGGCGGCATCGGCTCCTGGGCAGCCGAGATGGTGGCCCGGGCCGGCGCCTCACATCTCACCCTCTGCGACCCCGGCCGTGTCACCGGCGGCCTCCTGGTGCGGCAGAACTACACCGAACGCCACATCGGCATGACCAAGGCGACAGCACTGGCCTCCCACCTGCGGACCATCCGTGACGACATCCGCATCGACATCGCGACCCCGCCCCCCGACCCCGCCCTCCTGACCGCTGCGGACCAAGCCGATCTCATCATCGACGCCACTGTCAGCATCACCGCCGGACGCTTCCTCGACCTCCTCGCCCAGCAGCCCCACCGCAAAGCCGTCCTGTCCCAGCTCGCCACGGACAGCCTCACCGCTAGCCTGGGAATCCTCACCATCGCCGCCCCCGGCACCCACACCCCCCTGTCCACCATCGATCACACCGCTGGCGGCCACGTCCTTAGCGCCCCCGACCTCGAGGCGTACCACGCACTGTGGGCCGAACCCGCCCCGGACGACGAACTGCGCCCCACAAGAGGCTGCTCCACTCCCACATTCCACGGCTCCGCCGCCGACCTGATGGCAACCACCGCCACCCTGATCACCCTGCTGGGCATCCAGATGCGCCACCCCGTATCCGGGATCCACCTGTGCGCCCAGCCCCACACCAGGACAGCCCCGGCACACCGCTTCATTCCGTACAGCGAGTAGGGAGCACTGCCCGCGTCTCTGGACCTGCGGCCCTGCATCCCCGGCAGGGCCGTCAGCCCCTTGAGGCTGCCGGGCGTCGGCAAGATCTGCACCCCCCAGCTCCGCTCCGGCAGAACTCGGGATACCCCGCCGCGGCCACATCTCCAAGCCCTGATGAGGAGGCGCTCCACGGCGCCGCAGGCCGGGCCGCCGTGCGCAGGTCAGCCGGGAACCTGCCCCACCTCCAAGGTGGGCATGTAGCTGCCCGCCAAGCGCTCGTAGATCACGAGCTGCGGGTGCACCTGCGGATGGTGAGCACGGCCCAGGGCGATTGCCGCGGAGACGGGAACGGCAGGCAGGACATGCAGGCGGCGCAGCGACTTTGCCTCCCTTTCCAGCCGTGCGAGAAGCGTCCGTAGCGTTTCCTCCATCTGTTGCAGTGACGCCCGGCACCGCAGTATGTCCGGACCGGCCTGCGTGCCCACCGGGCTGACCTCGTAGCGGCGCAGCGCCGAAAGGTCCCGCGGAACCTCCGAAGGCGCGATGCTCCCGGAGATGTTCATCACGACGACAGCCTCGTCCCGGTCTTGCCCGGCCTGAACCGGATGCGCGGCGAACTCGGTCACCGGGCCGCTCTCGGCAGACCACACCCAGGACTGCTCGTGTCGGTGGCGTTGGTAGATGTGCGTCGGCACGGTGTCGTCCAAGAGCGACCCGAGATAGACCAGCAATGGCAGACGCGCGAATCCGAACACGCTCAGATGCTGCACGGATTCCCGCTCTATCCCTGGTCGCAGCCGGTTTCGGACCACGTCATCGATGACCTTGGTCGCCTGCCGATAGTAGTGACGGCTGGCCTCGGCGGCAGATTCCGCGTCCCAGGCAGCGGCTGCCTGCTCGCCGGGAATGTGCCGCAGATCTATCTCCACACCGTGCCGGGAGTAGGACTCCAGATACAAAGGAAACCGGCGGCCTGCCGTCACAGCGTCCGCAGCGGTCTCCCGCGACAGCTCGACGGCATTTCCGTGCACCGACCCCACCATCCGCACCACCGTGGTGGCCCTCTCCGGCCCCAACGCGGTCAGGTGCCTGACACGGTCCTCATGCTCCTGCTTCACACGGCGCAGCCACTCGACGGTGAAGACGTCCAGCGCGGCCTTCGCATCGATCTCCATATGTTGCTGGGCACACAGCAGCATCAGATTGTCCGCCTCATCCCGCAACGCCTTCTCCAACAGATCCCCGCCGCGCGGCGAGCGCGGATCAGTGCTCTGCCCAACGATGTGCGCGACCTCCCCCAAAGGAAGCGTCCGTCCCGACATCGCCCCCTCCAGCAGGTATGCGTTGCACAGCATGCACCTGCCTCCACTGCGCACCCATACGGCGAGAACCGCCTTGGATGAAAGACGGCTCCGTTTCCCGCCGCTCCCGCTCATCAGCTCTGCCTCCATCCCTTCGCGACAGACCAGACGCTAGACGACACCTCCCCTGACACCAGGGGGATTTGACAAAGTGCGGCGCAGCCTGGAAGTGCGGCTCCGCACGAGGGCGTGTCCGTGGCGGACCGATACGCGCCCGTAGTGGGCATCGTCGAAAGCCTCAGCAGAGCTGCCGGCATATCTAGCCCCTGCTGCACCTGCGAGTCATGCGGGCGGTTGGACGCCAGCTGGGCCTCGACTTCACCGGGGCCCGGGGGTGCTGGTCCTCATCGCGTCGGCGGCGCTCACTGACACCGACCACCTCGTGGCCGTGCCCTCACGCTCCTGATATGCCGTCAGGTAAGTCAGCGTTTCGTCAGTATCGGTCCTGGCGCGTTCCGCGAAGAGTGTTCGGGTGGGGCGCGTTCGACGAGCCACAACAGCCTGGTTCGTGCGGAAGCCCAGGCAGGGAGTCGGCTCACCGAAGTGAAACGATGTTCCTCACAATCTTCGAGTCCGACGTGTGCCGATGTACAGTGAAGATCGCCCTTGACCTGCACAAAGCAGGCAGGGAGCCGTCATTCAGGAGTCCAAAGTGCTGCGTACTCTGTTCAAGTCCAAGATCCACCGTGCCACCGTCACCCACGCCGACCTGCACTACGTCGGCTCGGTGACCGTCGACGCGGACCTGCTGGACGCCGCCGACCTCCTGCCCGGAGAGCTGGTCCACATCGTCGACATCACCAACGGCGCCCGGCTGGAGACGTACGTCATCGAGGGCGAGCGCGGTTCGGGGGTCATCGGCATCAACGGGGCCGCGGCCCACCTCGTGCACCCCGGTGACCTGGTGATCCTCATCAGCTACGCCCAGGTCGACGACGCCGAGGCGCGGGCGCTGGAGCCGCGGGTGGTCCACGTGGACGCGGACAACCGGATCGTGGAACTGGGCGCCGACCCGTCCGCCCCCGTACCGGCCTCGGACCAGCAGCGCAGCCCGCTGTCCGTGCCCGCCTGACCGCACACCGCGAGGAGAGCGCCCATGAGTGACATCGAGATCCGCGACGACCGGCAGGCCGGCCGGCTGGAGGCCGTGTCGGGAGGCGAAGTGGTCGGCCGCATCGAGTACTTCGTCCTGGAGTCGCCCGGGCGTGCCCTCGTTCCGGTCCACACGATCGTGGAACCGGCCCACGAGGGCAAGGGCATCGCGGGCTCCCTGGCGCGCGAACTGTACGCCACCGCCGGGCGCGAGGGCGTCGCCGTGGCCCCGCTGTGCCCGTACGTCACCAAGTGGGCCGCGCGCCACCCGGACGAGGCCCCCGCGCCCGGCCCCGGGCTGCGGCAGGCCGCAAAGGAGTGGCTGGCGGCGCACCCGGGGCGGTTCTGAGCACGACCGAGGGCCGTGCCGTGCCGCCCCCGTCGCCAGAGCCGCACGCGCCGGCAGGTCCCGCCGTGCTCGCGCTGCTGCACACCTCGCCCGTCCACGTCCCGGTCTTCGAGGCCCTGTGCGCGCAGGACCACCCGGGCCTGCGACTGCGGCACTTCGTCGACGAGGACCTGCTGCGCAGGGCCGGCAGGGACGGTCCGGACGCGGTGGCGCACGACGTGGCGGCGGTGCTGGACCGGGCCGTGTCCGAGGGCGCGGGCGCGGTCCTGTGCACCTGTTCGACCATCGGCGCGGTCGCGGAGGCGGCCGGCGCCGGGCGCGCGCTGCCCGTGCTGCGAGTCGACCGGCCGATGGCGGCCGAGGCGGTGGCCGCCGGCCCGCGGGTGGTGGTCGTCGCGGCGGTGGAGAGCACCCTCGCCCCCACCGTCGCACTCCTGGCCGAGGAGGCCGGCCGTGCCGGCCGCCGCGTCCGCGTCCGTCCCCTCCTCGTGCCCGGTGCCTGGGCACGCTTCGAGGCCGGTGACACCGACGGGTACGTACGGGACGTCGCGGCAGCCGCCGACGCGGTCACGGACGCCGACGCCATCGTCCTCGCCCAGGCCTCCATGGCCCGGGCGCGGAACCTGACGACGACGTCCGTCCCGGTCCTGGCCAGCCCCCGCCTCGGACTCACGGCGGCGGCACGGGCGGCGCGGGCGGCGGGGCCGCCTCGCGGCGCAGGGCGGTAGGAGGCGGGCGGAGTCGACGGCGGTGACTGCGGTAGCGGATCACCGGGGTCGGTGCCGGGTGGCGGGCCCGGATGGGGCGGCGGACGGCAGGGCAGTAACGGGCGGCAGGGCCGGACGGCGGCGGCGGGCGGTGGGGCCGGTACGGGCGGCGGATCGTCGGGGTCGGCGGCGGCCGGAACGGCCGGTACGGGCGGCGGGACGGGGTGGCTGTGCCGGGCGGTAGGGCCGGTACGGGCGGCGATCACCGGCGTATGCGGCGGGCGGTAGGGCCGAGACGGGCGGCGATCACCGGGGTATGCGGCGGGCGGCAGGCCGAGACGGGCGGCGGGACGGGGTGGCTGTGCCGGGCGACAGGGCCGGCGGGGGCGTCGAGGCCGGAACGCCGGTGCCGGGGACGGCAGACGGCGGGCAGCGCGGACGGACGCGTCGCGGATGAGGCCGGCCGGGTCTTCGCCGTGCTGCCCCCGGGTGACTGGCCGGGCGGGTGCCGGGTAGGCGGGGGAGTAGTCCAGAGTCCGTGTCGACCGACTGGCCGGAGGACGCCATGACCGACCCGTACCCCGACCCCGTACAGCCCCCGCCCACTCCCGGACCCGGGCCCGCGCCGGGCCCGGAGCCTCAGCGTCCGCAACCGCAGCCGGACCCCGTGCCCACGCCCGAACCGCATCCGGCCCCTGAGCCGCCGCCGGCCCCCGGACCGCCGGGTCCCGGCCCGACTCCGCCGCCCGGGCCCGTGCCGCCGGGGCCGCTTCCGGGCCCGGCGCCCACGCCACCGGCCCCCGGCCCGCCGCCGGGGCCGCCCGAGCCTTCTCCGTCCCCGATCCCGCCGGGCCCGGAACCGGTGCCGAACCCCGAGCCGGGGCCGCCGCTGTCCTGACGGCGGCTCGCCCGGCCTGCCGCGGACGCGCCGCCCACGCCCGCTACGCCGTCACCTCCGTGCGGTCCCCGCCCCACAGCGTGTGGAAGGAGCCGTCGCGGTCCACGCGCCGGTAGGTGTGCGCGCCGAAGAAGTCGCGCTGCCCCTGGGTGAGGGCGGCCGGCAGGCGTTCGGCGCGCAGGGCGTCGTAGTAGGCCAGCGCCGCGGCGAAGCCGGGGGTGGCCACGCCCCGCCGGGTCGCGGCGACGAGGACCTCGCGCCAGTCGTCCTGGGCCGCTGCGATCTCCTGCGCGAAGGTGTCGTCGGACAGCAGGCTCGGCAGGTCCGGACGGGCGCCGTACGCGGCCCGGATGCGGTCCAGGAAGGCCGCCCGGATGATGCAGCCGCCCCGCCAGATCGAGGAGACCGCGCCCAGGTCGATGTCCCAGCCGTACTCCTCGCTGCCCGCCGCGATCTCGTGGAAGCCCTGCGTGTACGACACGATCTTCGAGGCGTACAGCGCCTGCTCGACGCGGTCCGCGAACGCCGCCGCCTCGGCCTCGGACAGCGGCTCCGCCTTCGGACCCGCGAGCTGCCGCGAGGCCCGGCGCAGGGCCGCGTGCCCGGACAGGGACCGCGCGAAGACCGCCTCCGCGATACCGGACACCGGCACCCCGAGGTCGAGCGCGATCTGCACCGTCCAGCGGCCCGTGCCCTTCTGCTCGGCCTGGTCCACCACCACGTCCACGAACGGTTCGCCCGTGGCCGCGTCCACGTGCGCCAGGACCTCCGCCGTGATCTCGATGAGGTACGAGTCCAGACGGCCGGTGTTCCAGGTGCGGAAGACCTCCGCGATCTGCGCGGGCGAGTACCCGGCCACGTCACGCAGCAACTGGTAGGCCTCGCCGATCAGCTGCATGTCGGCGTACTCGATGCCGTTGTGGACCATCTTCACGAAGTGGCCCGCACCGTCCGGGCCGACGTGCGTCACGCACGGCGCTCCGTCGGCCGCCTTCGCGGAGATCTTCTCCAGCATCGGACCGAGCGACGTGTACGACTCGGTGGAACCGCCCGGCATGATGCTCGGACCGTGCAGCGCGCCCTCCTCGCCCCCGGAGATGCCCGTACCGACGAAGTGGATGCCCTGCTCGCGCAGCTCCCGCTCGCGGCGCCGGGTGTCGGCGAAGTGCGCGTTGCCGCCGTCGATGATCATGTCGCCGGGTTCGAGCAGCGGCGCGAACTCCCGGATCACCGCGTCGGTCGGCTCGCCCGCCTTGACCATGACGACCAGCCGGCGTGGACGCTCCAGCGCCGCCACGAACTCCTCGGCGGTCTCGGTCGGGACGAAGGCGCCCTCGCTGCCGAACTCCTCCACCAGCGACGTCGTCCGGGACGCCGTGCGATTGTGCAGCGCGACCGTGTAGCCGTTGCGCGCGAAGTTCCGGGCGAGGTTGCGGCCCATGACCGCGAGCCCCGTGACGCCGATCTGGGCTGTAGTGCTCATACCGCCTGCTCCTCAAAGATCCGATGGATCGCCGCGTCATGTGGTCCGTCCGTGGGGCCGGCCGGTCTTCCCGGGGTGCCCGGAGCCTTCCGGGGCCCTGGGCAGGCTTGCCCGCCCTGCGACCATCCTGGCCCGCCGACACGTCGGCCGCACATCCGTACCGCCTGCTGCCCTCGTCCCGCACGGCTGCCTCACGCGCGGCGGCCGCCCGACGTATCGGCGTCGCCTGCCGGCCCCCGCGGTAGCGGCCGGGCCGGCCCGCTCTGCCCCGGCGGTCTCCCGGGCCCGTCCGCCCCTCGTCCTTGATCCAGCCAATGCCCGTACGATACAAGCCACTTGAAATATGCAAGCGGCCGATTGCCGCCTTGTCATGGCTCGTTCGCGGCGTCTACTTTTGCCCCTCCTGACGCATGGCGAGGGGGAACGGACATGGCCGCACGCGGCCGGCACCGCCGGTACCAGCCGAACAGGATCAACCGCGCCTCACTGACCGTCACGGTGGGCGGCGCGGGCATGGCCATCCCGCTGATCGGCGCCGGCACCGCGTACGCGGCCGACGCGGCCACCTGGAACAAGGTGGCCGCCTGCGAGTCGAGCGGCGACTGGAACACCAACTCCGGCAACGGGTACTACGGCGGGCTGCAGTTCACCCGGTCCACGTGGGCGGCGTACGGCGGGACCGGATACGCCCCGCGGGCCGACCTCGCCACCCGGGACCAGCAGATCGCGGTGGCGGAGAAGGTGCTCGGCGGCCAGGGCCCCGGCGCCTGGCCGGTGTGCGCCCCGCGCGCCGGACTGACCCACGCCCAGGCGGCGCACACGCATGCACATACCCCGCAGACGCACGCGGTGCAGTCGCAGACGAAGCAGTCGCACACGGCGCGGTCACTCGCGGCGCAGACGCACACCGCGCACACCGGCACCGCGACCTCGGTACGTGACGTCCGGCCGCAGACCACACCGCAGTCCCGCGCGGGCACCGCCGAAATGTACACGGTGGTCCGCGGCGACACCCTCTCCGGCATCGCCGACGACCGTGATGTCCGGGGCGGCTGGCATCGGTTGTACGCCGACAACCGGACCGTCGTCGGGGACGATCCGGACCTGATCCTGCCCGGACAGCGGCTCTCCCTGCACGCACCGCACCAGGCGCCGGCCCCGCACAAGGAGCGCACCCCGGCCACCCGGCCGGGCACCAAGGCCGAACCCGAGCAGAAGCAGCCGCAGAAGCAGCCGCAGAAGCAGAAACCCGCGGTGAAGCCGAAGCCCGCCGCCCGGACCGGCAGCAGCAGAGCCGGGCGGCCGCACACGAGTTCGCACACCACCTCGCACGCCCTCGTCGCCCCCGTGCACGGCCCCATCGGCACCGGGTACAGGGTGTCCGGCCCCCACTGGTCAAAGGGCTATCACACGGGTGTCGACTTCGTGGTTCCCACCGGCACCTCCGTGCACGCGGCCGGGGCCGGGCAGGTGGTCACCGCCGGCTGGGGCGGCGCCTACGGCTACCAGGTGGTGATCCGGCACGCCGACGGCCGCTACAGCCAGTACGCGCACCTGTCGGCGATCTCGGTGCGGGCCGGGCAGTCGGTCACCGCCGGGCAGCGCGTCGGCCGCTCCGGTTCCACCGGGAACGTCACGGGCCCGCATCTGCACTTCGAGGTGCGGACGGGGCCCGGTTTCGGTTCGGACATCGACCCGGTCGGCTACCTCCGGGCGCACGGCGTCAGGATCTGACCCGGGGCCGGTGCCGGACCAGCACGGGCACGGGGACGTAGGGCAGGCCGTGCACGAGGCCGCAGAGCGGTCCGCCGTACAGCGTCCCCACCTCCAGCGGCGCTTCGTCCTGTTCCGGTATGGCTCGCGGGGCCGCCTCCCGTGGTGCCGGGGGAGCGGGGACCACGGCGGGCAGCCGCGGGGAATCCAGGACCGCTCCCGCCGGAGCCCCCGGCCCCTCCAGAGCCCCCGACCCTTCCAGAGTCACCGCTCCCTCCAGACTCACCGGAGCCGGAGCCGGAGCCGCCGAAACCTCCGGAGCCGCCGCCCCGTCCGGCGTCACCGCCGCCGTGCGCCCGATCCGCTCGGTCGTCAGCAGGATCAGGCCACCGGCGGCCACCACGCCGCAGCCCAGGGCGAGCACGGTGCCCGTGGTCCCGTAGCGGAAGGTCTCGCCGAACATGGTGATACCGACCGCTGCCGCCGCCATCGGGTTCACGACCGTGAGCGTGGCCAGCGGCGCCGCGAGGCCACCGCCCCGGTACGACGCCTGCGACAGCAGCATGCCCGCGGTCGCCAGGACCCCGATCACCGCGAGCGACGGCAGGTCCGACGCCGTGATAGCGGTGGTCCAGTCCACCGCGACCGCCTTGGTGAACACCGACGACATGCCGAAGGCGATCCCGGAACCGATGGCGAGCAGCACGCTGCGCACCGCCGGATGCCGGTGCGCGGCACGCCCGGCCACCGTCAGCGCGACCACCGCACCGCCGGTGAAGGCGGCCAGGGCGACGCGCTGCGCGCCGCTCAGGGAGTGCGTGTGGGAGGCGCCCACCAGGGAGAGCAGGCCCGCCAGGCCGACCGTCGCCATGACCGCGCCGCGCCACGCGGCGGCGCCCGCCCGGCGGCCGACCAGGAGCGCAGCCATCGGCAGCGCGAACACGATGGTCAGCGCGCCCAGCGGCTGGACGAGACTGAGCGGTCCGCAGGCCAGGGCCACCACGTGCAGCAGAGCGCCCAGGCCGTTCAGGGCGACCGCGGCCCACCAGGCCGGCCGGCGCAGCGGCGCGTACTGCTCATCGGGGCCCGACACCGCGACCTGCTCCTGCACGATCGCGCCGCCCGCGTACGCGACGGCGGACACGAGTGACAGCAGCACGGACAGCGCGAGGGCGCTCATGAGCTGGTCCTCTGCGGGAGGCGGGGGCGGCGGCCCCGGCGCGGCGAACAGGCGGCTTCCATGGTTCAACACCTTGCCGTGCCGATCGCTTCCCGTCGTCGTCCCTGAGCAGTCAATGGGTCATACTGCCGACGGAGTATCCGTCCCCCGATGTCCTCCCCAAGGTGGGCGACTTACGAGGGGCACCCCCTGAGAAACCGCCCGAGCCCACCCCTAGGGGCCCGGCGGCCGCCGGCCCCTTGGTACTACTGCTCCTCGTGGAACCCGACGCCGAACTCGCCGCCCTCCGCCCGCTCGGCGGCTTCTTCGCCCTGCGCACGGGCGAGCCGCCCCGAGGGCCGCTGCCCACCCTCGCCCAGGTCTACGCCGCCCCGTCCTGCGAGCACGCCGCAGACCCGCTCACCGTCCGGGTGCGCCGGGTCGCCGAGGGCATCCGCGCCCCTGAGGCGAGAGTTGCCACCTCGGTGGCCCACCAGGGGCTCGCCGCCCGGCTGTGGTCGGTGGCCCTCGGCTGCACCGTACGGTACGGACAACTCCCGGACCTCGCACCGGACCTGCTCCGCTGGGACCCCACGGCCGGCGCCCCCGACGACCTGTGGCTCACGGAGGTACGCCCGACCGACAACGCCCCCGTCCCCGACACCGTCTCCGCCTCCGTTTCCGTCTCCGACTCCGATGCCGAATCCGACAGCGATGATGCGGATTCCGGCGCCGCCGCTGCTTCTGCTGCCGCCGCCGCGCTCGCCCGCGTAGTCCTGCTCGCCCACCTGGAACCCCTGGCCGCGACCCTGCGCGCCCGGCACCGCCTCGCGCCGGGGCTGCTGCGGGGCAACGCCGCCTCCGCGCTGGTGGGCGCGGCGCGGCAGCTCGGCGGATGGGCACGGGCGAACGACCGGCCCGAGGCCGCTCAACAGGCCCACGATCTGGCCGTACGCCTGCTCGCGCACCCCGCGCTCGCCGGAGCGGGCACCCCGGGCACCTGGGGCGCCCGGGGCACCACCGGCTTCCGGCGGCGTAGTTGCTGTCTCTACTACCGCGTGCCCGGCGGCGGTGTCTGCGGGGACTGTTGCTTCACACGAGTCCCGCGCTCTTCCCCGCGGGCCGCATCCGGGTGACCATGAAAGGGACTTGCCGCCGGACTCAGGGGGTTGCGGGTGCGCGTGGGACTGCTGACCCGGGAGTACCCGCCGGACGTGTACGGCGGTGCGGGCGTCCATGTCGAGTTCCTGGCGCGGGAGCTGCGCCCCCTGGTCGACCTGGAGGTGCACTGCTGGGGCGAGGCCTCCTCGGCGGAGCGGGCGGCCGGCGTCGTACGCCACCGCCCGTGGCCCGCGCTGGACGGCGCCAACGACGCCCTGCGGACCTTCTCCGTGGACCTCGCCGCGGCCGCCGCCACCGAGGGCTGCGACCTGCTGCACTCCCACACCTGGTACGCGAACCTCGCCGGGCACCTCGGCAAGCTCCTGCACGGCGTGCCGCACGTGCTGACCGCGCACTCCCTTGAGCCCCTGCGTCCCTGGAAGGCCGAGCAGCTCGGCGGCGGTTACGCGCTGTCGAGCTGGGCCGAGCGCACCGCGATGGAGGCCGCCGACGCCGTGGTCGCCGTCTCCGGTGCCATGCGCGAGGACATCCTCGGCTGCTACCCGGGCCTGGACCCGGCCCGCGTCCACGTCGTCCACAACGGCATCGACACCGCCCTGTACCGTCCCGATCCGAAGACCGACGTCCTCAGCCGCGTCGGCCTCGATCCGGACCGGCCCTACGTGCTCTTCGTCGGCCGGATCACGCGCCAGAAAGGCGTTCCGCACCTGCTGCGCGCGGTCCGGGACATCGACCCGGCGGCCCAGGTCGTGCTGTGCGCGGGCGCCCCGGACACCCCGGAGATCGACCGCGAGTTCCGGGACCTGTACCGGGAGCTGAGCCAGGTCCGCGCCGGTGTCCACTGGATCCCGCAGATGCTGCCGCGCCCGGACGTGATCCAGCTGCTCACCCACGCGGCCGTCTTCGTCTGCCCCTCGGTGTACGAGCCGCTCGGCATCGTCAACCTGGAGGCGATGGCCTGCGGCACGCCCGTCGTCGCCTCCAGGGTCGGCGGCATCCCGGAGGTGGTCGACGACGGCCGCACGGGGATCCTCGTCGACCTGGGCGGCGGCCGGGACCAGGACGGACGGGCCGGAGGGCAGGACGAGGAACGGTACGACGGCCGGGACCACGCCTTCGAGGCGGGCCTGGCCCGCGCCCTGGACGCCGTGCTCGCCGACCCGGCGGCTGCGCGCCGCATGGGCGAGGCGGGGCGGCGGCGGGCGGTGACGGAGTTCGGCTGGGACGCCGTCGCCCGGCGCACCGTGCGGCTGTACGAGGAGGTCCTCGGGTCAGGCTTGGGCCGCTTCGGGTCAGGGCAGTAGTGGTTCAACCGGGTGAGGGGAGCGGCCATGCGTCGTGGTGGACCTTCGGTCCTCGGAATCGTCCTGGCGGGCGGAGAGGGCAAACGCCTGATGCCCCTGACCGCGGACCGCGCCAAGCCCGCGGTGACCTTCGGCGGGACGTACCGCCTCGTGGACTTCGTGCTGTCCAACCTCGTCAACGGCGACATCCTGCGCGTCTGCGTGCTGACCCAGTACAAGTCGCACTCGCTGGACCGGCACATCACCACCACCTGGCGCATGTCCAGCCTGCTCGGCAACTACGTCACGCCCGTGCCCGCGCAGCAGCGCCTGGGCCCGCGGTGGTACCTGGGCAGCGCCGACGCGATCCTCCAGTCGCTCAACCTGGTCCACGACGAACAGCCCGAGTACGTCGCCGTCTTCGGCGCCGACCACGTCTACCGCATGGACCCGCGGCAGATGCTCCGGCAGCACGTCGAGGGCGGCGCGGGCGTGACCGTCGCCGGCATCCGGGTGCCGCGCACGGAGTCCTCGTCGTTCGGCGTGATCACGCCGGCCTCGGACGGCCAGACCGTCGAACGGTTCCTGGAGAAGCCCGCCGACCCCCCGGGCCTGCCCGACGACCCCGACTACGTCTTCGCCTCCATGGGCAACTACATCTTCACCACCAAGGCGCTCGTGGAGGCGCTGCACCGGGACGCCGAGAACGAGCGATCGGTGCACGACATGGGCGGTTCGATCCTGCCCGAGCTCACCGGGCGCGGCGAGGCCCAGCTGTACGACTTCAGCGCCAACCACGTGCCCGGCGAGACCAGCCGCGACCAGGGCTACTGGCGCGACGTCGGCACGCTCGACGCGTACTACGACGCGCACATGGACCTCATCGCCGAGCGTCCGGCGTTCAACCTGTACAACCGCGACTGGCCGATCTACACCCACTCCAACCAGCTCTCGCCGGCCCGGTTCAACGCGGGCGGCATCGCGGGGGAGTCCATCATCAGCGCGGGCTGCCTGATCCGCGGACAGGTCACGCGGTCCGTGCTCTCCCCGGGCGTCCGGGTCGACCCCGGCGCGGTGGTGCAGGGCTCGGTGCTGCACGACAACGTCCACGTCGGCCGGGGCGCCGTCGTGCGCGGCGCGGTCCTGGACAAGAACGTCGAGGTGCCGCCCGGCGCGACGATCGGCGTCAACCCGGAGCGGGACGCCGCGCTGTACACCGTGTCCCGGGGCGGGGTGATCGCCCTGGGCAAGGGCCGGCGCGTGCCGTAGCCCGGACCAGGGCCCCGGCTCCCGAGGCTCCGGCCTTGAGACCCGACCTTCCGGATTCGGTGCGGGGGCGGCTCACCCCGTCAGCGGCGGGAAGTGGTTCAGGGTGATCGCGCTGGCCCGGCGCGCGTCGTCGGCCGGGGAGAACTGCACGTACTCGGTGCCCGGCGCCGTGTGCACCGGGACGTGCCCCGGGGGCGCGTAGAAGGCCTCCCCGGCCTGGTACACCTCGTCGTGCTCCGGGTAGCGCAGCCGCAGTTCGCCCTTGAAGACGTACCCCCAGTGCGGGCACTGGCAGCGGCCGTCCGGCAGCTTCTTGAGCAGCGGGGTGAGATCGACGTCCTCGCGGAAGGTGCGGAAGTCCACGGTGTAGCGGTCGAGGTCCTCGGACTGCTCGACGACGGGTCCGTAGTCGCCGCCCTGGGTGGCGGTGCGCCGGGAGACCTTGGGCATCCGGTTCACTTCCCTTCCGCGGGTGGGGGAGCCGTGCGGAGCCGCACGACACGGAAGCGACGCCCCCATGGTGCGCGCCCCGCGGGCGTCCGGTCCACTTGGATCTCGCCCCGCCCCGCGCCCCCCGGCAGGCCCCGGCCCCGCCCAGCGCCCCGCTCTTTTGTCATGTCCCTGGACTGTGGGCGAGATCCATGCTGTCATGCCGTCGGCTGCCTATGACAACGTTGTTCCACACCGGACCGAACAAACCCGCACTCGGGCAGCGCACAAGAGACGCCAGTTTCCTTCGCCACGAGGAGGATCGTGCGCACCAGCCGCTTCAGGGACCGACTCGCGCTGCTGCTCGCCGCAGCGCTCGGTCTCGCCGCGTTCACCGCGGCCCCCACCGCGACCGCCACCCCCGCCGACGACCCCGTCGAGGCCCACGGCCTCAAGGGCGACTACTACACCCAGTCCGCCCCCGGAGCCTTCGACTTCGACCAGCTGAAGGCCACCGCGTTCGACCCCGCACTCGACTTCGACAACCTCGAACCCCGGCTGGCCGCCACCACCGGGCGCTCCGACGACGTCAGCGTCCGCTGGACCGGCCGCCTCGTCCCGGAGAAGACCGGCGCCCACACCTTCTCGATCACCGGCGACAACGGCTTCCGCCTCTGGATCGGCGGCGACCTCGTCATCGACCACTGGGTCGACGACTGGGACCGCGAGCAGAACTCCGCCCCCGTGGAGCTGACCGCGGGCAAGGCCTACGACATCAAGGTCGAGTACTTCGAGCACTACGGCGGCTCCAACCTCCACGTGCGCTGGACCGAGCCCGGCGGCACGAAGGAAGCGGTGCCGCAGTCCGCGTTCCGCCTGCCCGACGGCTACGCCTACGACGGCGCGCTCTCCAGCACCGTCCTCGGCGACGGCCGCACCCTGAGACTCGGCTTCGCCCAGCGGCTCACCGCGCCCCCCGCGAGCCTCGCCGACCACCTGAAGGCCGTCGTCGGCGGCGCCACCTGGCCGCTCGGCGCCGCCCGCACGGACCCGGCCGACCCGCGCGCCCTGCTGGTCTCCCTCCAGCAGCCCGTCGTCGGCAACAAGAGCGGCACCGCACGCGGCACGGCCGACGTCCGCTACGACGGTCAGGGCGGCCTCACCGGCGCCGACGGCAAGGCGGTCGGCGCGTTCTGGAGCAGCGGACCCAACCGGTCGACGTACGAACTGCGTACGCCGTGGGCCGCCCAGGTGGGGCCGGACAACGCCCTGCCCGAGTACCCGCGCCCGCAGCTGACCCGCTCCGACTGGCTGAATCTCAACGGGAGTTGGCAGTTCGCGGCCGCCCACGCGGGCGAGCAGCCGCCCGTGGGCAAGTCGCTGCCCGAGCGGATCCTCGTCCCCTACCCCGTCGAGTCCCAGCTCTCCGGGATCGAACGGCACGAGGACCGCATGTGGTACCGCCGCACCTTCACCGTCCCCGCGAACTGGCACGTCGGCCACGGCAAGCGGCTGCGGCTCAACTTCGGGGCGGTCGACTGGAAGGCCGAGGTCTACGTCAACGGCACGAAGGTCGCCGCGCACCAGGGCGGCTACGACAAGTTCAGCGCCGACGTCACCGACGCGCTGAAGCCCGGCCGCACCCAGGAGCTGATCGTCGGCGTGTACGACCCGACCGACGCGGCCGCCGGGGAGAACCCGCCGCTGGGCAAGCAGCGCCTCGACCCGAGCGGCATCTGGTACACGCCCACCTCGGGCATCTGGCAGACCGTGTGGATGGAGCCGGTCGCCCGCGACCACGTCGACTCCCTCACGCTCACCCCCGACGTCCCGCACGGCCGCCTCACCGTCCAGGCCCAGGGCGTGCGCGACGGCGTACCGGTCACGGCGACGGCGTACGCGGGCCGGCGCAAGGTCGCCACCGCGCACGGCCGCACCGGCTCCCCGCTCACCCTGACGATCCACGACCCGCACCTGTGGTCGCCCGACGACCCCTTCCTGTACAACCTGAAGGTGCGCGTCGGCGCCGACGACGTCGGCAGCTACTTCGGCATGCGCTCCATCGCGGTGGAGCAGGTGAACGGCGTCCCCCGCACTGTCCTCAACGGCAAGCCGGTCTTCATGATGGCCACGCTGGACCAGGGCTTCTGGCCCGACGGCCTGTACACCGCGCCCACCGACGAGGCCCTGGCGTACGACCTGAAGGCGCACAAGCAGCTCGGCTTCAACGCCGTCCGCAAGCACATCAAGGTCGAGCCCGACCGCTGGTTCTACTGGGCCGACCGGCTGGGCCTGATGGTGTGGCAGGACATGCCCGCCATGACCGCGGGGGTCGACCCGTCCGCCGCCGCGCGGGCGGAGTACGAGCGCGAGATGAAGGAGGTGATCGACGAGCACGTCAGCAGCCCGTCGGTGGTCATGTGGGTCACCTTCAACGAGGGCTGGGGCCAGTACGACGAGGCCCGCATCGCCCGGCAGGCCAAGGGCTGGGACCCGACGCGGCTGGTCAACGGCATGTCCGGCATCAACCTGGGGACCGACGGCGGCGCCGGCGACATCATCGACGAGCACGGCTACCCCTCTCCCGCGCTGCCGCCGCACCCCGACGGCAAGCGGGCCCTGGTCAGCGGCGAGTACGGCGGCCTCGGCCTCGCGGTGCCCGGACACGCCTGGCCGGTGCAGCAGAGCTACGTCGACGTGGACCCGGCCGCCTACACCGACGACTACCTCACCAAACTCGGCGAGGTGCGGGCGCTGGCCTGCCGCGGCAGCAACGGCGCGGTCTACACCCAGATCAGCGATGTCGAGGGCGAACTCAACGGCCTGCTCACCTACGACCGGCGGGTCCTCAAGCCCGACGCGTCCCGGGTGCGGGCCGCGCAGCAGGCACTGATCCGCGACGCGTCGCGCGCGACACCCGCGGGATGCCCGGCTGACTGACCATCAGACGTGATCATGCAGGCAATGACGTCTCCCTGGAGGTCTACCTGCATGAGCTGGACCCGGAGCCTGCGCCTGCGCCTGTGCGTGGGAGCGGCGGCGGTGGCAGCGTCCGCGCTGTCCACCGCCCCCGCCCCCGCACGGGCCGCCGAACCCCGCGACGCCCGGCTGACCGACCTGGTCAACCCGTTCATCGGCACCGCGAACGAAGGCAACACGTTCCCCGGCGCGACCGTGCCCTTCGGCATGGTGCAGTTCTCGCCGGACACCGGTCACAGCACCGGCTACGACTACGCCCAGAGCCGCATCCGCGGCTTCTCCCTGGTCCACCTCTCCGGCGTCGGCTGCCGCATCGGCGGCGACCTGCCGGTGCTGCCCACCACCGGTGACGTCACACGGACGGACTACGCCAAGTACGCGGCCGGCTTCCGCCACGAGGACGAGCGGGCGAGCCCCGGCTACTACCGCGTCGCGCTGGACTCCGGCATCGAGGCCGAACTGACCGCGACGGCCAGGACCGGCGTCCAGCGCTACACCTTCCCGGCCACCGACAAGGCCAACGTCCTGCTCGACGCCGGCCAGGCGCTGCACCGCATGGTGGCGTCGACGGTGGAGATCCTGGACGAGCGCACCGTGCGCACCGCGATCACCGGCCGCGGCTTCTGCAAGGACACCCTCCCGTACACCGTCTACACGATCACCCGCTTCGACCGGCCCTTCACCGCCTACGGCACCTGGGACGGCGCCGCCCTCACCCCCGGCGCGCGGACCGGGCGCGGCGGCGCCTACCTCCGGTTCGACACCACCCACGACCGCACGGTGGAGGCGACCACCGCGCTGTCGTACGTCGACGCGGCCGGCGCGGCCGGCAACCTGCGTGCCGAGGGCGGCCGTTCCTTCGCCACCGTGCGGCGGGCGGCCCGGCGGGCCTGGGAGGAGCGGCTGGCGGACGTGCGCGTCAGAGGCGGCGACCCCGCCAGGCGCCGCACCTTCTACTCGTCCCTGTACCGGTCCTTCCTCGCGCCGAACGTCGGCGAGGACGCCGACGGCCGCTACACCGGCTGGGACCGGCGCGTCCACCGCGGCGACGGCTTCACCTACTACCAGAACTGGTCGCTGTGGGACACCTACCGCACCCAGTCCCAGCTCCTCGCGCTGCTCGCGCCCCGCGAGTCCCGTGACATGGCGATCTCCGTGATCAAGGTGGCCGAGGAGAGCGGCTGGCTGCCCAAGTGGGGCTACGGCACGGTCGAGACGAACGTCATGACCGGCGACCCGGTCACCCCGTTCCTGACCAACGCCTTCCAGCAGGGCCTGCTCAAGGGCTACGAGGAGCGGGCCTACCGGGCCCTGAGGAAGAACGCCGACGGCGTGCCGCCCGCCGACTCCCCGGCGGTGGGCCGCGACGCCGACGAGGACTACGTCAGCCGCGGCTACGCCCCCTACATCAAGGGCCACGAGCCCGCCAAGGCCGGCCACTCCGACTACGCCTTCGGTGCCTCGGCGACCCTGGAGTACGCCCTGTCGGACGCCGTGCTCGCCCAGATGGCCCGCGCCCTGGGCCACGGCGAGGACGCCGACCGCTACGCGGCCCGCTCCCGCAACTACCGCCACCTGCTCGACCCCTCGACGCGCTTCTTCCGCGCCCGCGACACCTCCGGCGCCTTCACCGGGCCGTGGAGCCCGGCCCAGAGCGCCGGCTTCCACGAGGGCACGGCCTGGCAGTACCAGTGGCTCGTGCCGCAGGACCTGCCCGGCCTGGTCGACCTGATCGGCGGCGAACGGCCGACCAACGAACGGCTCGACGAGTTCTTCGCCTACGACCAGCTCCTCGCGGACCCCGCGCGCACCGCCCGCCAGGTGTGGGTCAGGGACCCGTACGCCTACTACGACACCGACCGCTACAACCCGCTCAACGAGCCCGATCTGCTCGCCCCGTACACCTACCTGTCGACCGGGCAGCCGTGGAAGACGACCGACGTGGTGCACGCCGCGCTGACCCTGTTCACCGACGATCCGACCGGCATCACCGGCAACGACGACCTGGGCACCATGTCCGCGTGGGACGTGCTGTCGTCCATCGGCCTGTACCCGGTGCAGCCCGGCTACGCCACCTGGGGCCTGTCCACGCCCGTGTTCGACCGGGTAGACCTACGCCTGGACCCCCGTCACCACCCCCGCGGCGCCCTGACGATCACGGCGCCCGGCACCTCCCGCGAGGACCGCTACACCCAGTCGGTCAGCGCCGACGGGGTGACCCGCGAACGGACCTACCTGACCACCGCCGACCTGCGCCGCATCAGGACGCTCCGCTACACCGTGGGCCCTCGGCCCTCCTCGTGGGGCACGTCGGCGCAGGCGGGGCCGCCCGCCCTGAGATGACTCCCGCCCGCCGGCCCGGCTGACGCCCGCGTCCCGCCCCACCTGCCGGGGCGGGACTTCATCTGATGTTAACTGAGCGTAGCTTGATCGTACTTGACCGTAATCGGTTACAGACTGTTGACTACAGCTCCACTCTCCGTCGACACGAGGCACCCATTGAGTCCCGACCTGCTCGCCCCCCTCGACCTGGCGTTCTGGAACATCGAGTCCGCCGACCACCCGATGCACCTCGGCGCGCTCGGGATCTTCTCCGCACCCTCGCCCAGCGCCGGGGCGCACGCGGCCGACCTGCTCGCCGCCCGCGCCGCCGGGGTCCCCGGACTGCGCATGCGCATCCGCGACGTGTGGCGCCCCCTCGACCTGCGGCGCCCCCTCGCCGACGGTCTGCGCCACTCCCTCGCGCACGGCCTGCGCCGGCCGCTCGGCTTCGGCGGCGCCGCCCGCGAACCCGACCCCTGCTTCGATCCGCTCCACCACGTCCGGCTGCACGCCCCGGCCGCCGACTTCCACGCCGCCGCCGGACGCCTCATGCAGCGCCCCCTGGAACGCAACCGGCCGCCCTGGGAGGCCCACGTGCTGCCCGCCGCGGACGGCACCTGCTTCGCGGTCCTCTTCAAGTTCCACCACGCCCTCGCCGACGGCCTGCGCGCCCTCACCCTGGCCGCGGCCGTCCTCGACCCGGTCGACCTGCCCGAGCGGCGCCCCAGGCCCGCCGAGCCGCCGCGCGGCCCGCTGCCCGACGTGCGCCGGCTGCCCGCCCTCGTGCGCGGCGCGCTCGGCGACGTGGGACGGGCCCTGGACATCGGTGCCCGCGTCGCCCGCTCCACCCTCGTCACCCGCACCACGCCCGCCCTGACCGCCGCCCCCACCGGCACCCGCCGCACCGCCGGTGTGGTCGTCGACATCGACGACGTGCACCTGGTGCGCAAGGCCGTGGGCGGCACCGTCAACGACGTCCTGATCGCCGTCGTGGCCGGCGCCCTGCGCCGCTGGCTCGAAGAGCGGGGCGAGTCCTGCGAGGGCCTCGCGCCGCGCGCCCTGATCCCGGTCTCCCGGCGTCGCCCGCGCACCGCCCACCCGCAGGGCAACCGGCTCTCCGGCTACCTGACGGAGCTGCCCGTCGGCGTCCCGGACCCGCTGCGCCGCCTCACCGCCGTCCGCGCCGCCATGGACCGCAACAAGGACGCCGGCCCCGACCGCGGCGCCGGCGCCGTCGCCCTGCTCGCCGACCACGTGCCCGCGCTCGGCCACCGGCTCGGCGGCCCCCTGGTCGGCCAGGCCGCCCGCCTCTGGTTCGACATCCTGGTCACCAGCGTCCCGCTGCCCGGCTTCGGCCTGCGCCTGGGCGGCCACCCGCTCACCGCGGTCTACCCCTTCGCGCCGCTCGCCCGCGGCCAGTCCCTCGCCGTCGCGATCTCCACCTACCGCGGCCACGTCCATTACGGTCTGGTCGCCGACGCCAAGGCCGTACCGGACCTCGACCGGCTGGCCCGCGCCGTGTCCGAGGAGGTGGAGACCCTCATCACCGTCTGCGGCCCCTGAGACCCCGGTCCCGGGCGCCGATCATCACGCGTTTGGCGGTAGGCCGTGGCGCTGCCGTAAAATCCCCCGTTCGGACAGCGGGCGCGAGTGGGCGCGCCGCACGAGGACCAGGGAAGCGGCAGCGCGATGACGGTGACAGACGAGGGCCCCACGGCCATGGACGAGGTGGTGTACGCGCCCGGCGAGGAGATCGCGTACGGGCCCGGCATCGACCCGGAGCGTCTCGCCGTCTGCCTCGACGTGCTACGGGAGCTGGACGGCATCGACGTCGACCACCCCGACGCCGTCGCCGTGCGCCGGGCCACCTCGCACATCTACCGCATGGTCAAGCAGCGCCGCCGCCAGGAGCGCCGAGCCGCCAAGACCGCCCACGACAAGGCGGTCACGGAGGCCACGGCCACCGGCTCGGCGGAGCGCATCGACGACGAGACCGAGGGCATCCTGCCGTCCTCCCGCACCGAGGAGGGGGAGATCGCGGGCATACTCCGGCGCCCGCGCTCCTGCTACGTCTGCAAGCAGCGCTACGTCGAGGTCGACTACTTCTACCACCAGCTGTGCCAGAGGTGCGCCGCCGAGAACCGCGCCCGCCGTGACGCCCGCGCCGACCTGACCGGCAAGCGGGCCCTGCTCACCGGCGGCCGGGCCAAGATCGGCATGTACATCGCGCTCAGGCTGCTGCGCGACGGCGCGCACACCACGATCACCACCCGGTTCCCCAACGACGCCGTCCGCCGCTTCAAGGCCCAGCCGGACAGCGCCGACTGGATCCACCGGCTGAAGATCGTCGGCATCGACCTGCGCGACCCGGCCCAGGTGGTCGCCCTCGCCGACTCGGTCGCCGCCGAGGGCCCGCTGGACATCCTGATCAACAACGCCGCCCAGACCGTCCGCCGCTCCCCGCAGGCCTACAGCGAGCTGGTCACCGCGGAGTCGGCCCCGCTGCCCGCCGGGGAGCTGCCCGCGGCCGAGGTGATCGGCACCTTCGGCTCCGGCGCGGTCGCCGCGCTGCCCGGCGCGGGCTCCGGCGCGCTCACCGCCCAGGACGTCACCGACCTCGCCCTGGTCTCCGGCTCGGCCTCCCTGGAGCGCATCGCCGCCGGCACGGCCATCGACGCCGGCGGCCTGGTGCCCGACCTGCACGACACCAACAGCTGGATCCAGACGGTGGACGAGGTCACGCCGGTGGAGCTGCTCGAGGTGCAGCTGTGCAACTCCACGGCGCCGTTCATCCTGATCAGCCGCCTGCGCCCATCGATGTCCGCCGCGGCGGCCCGGCGGACGTACATCGTGAACGTCTCCGCCATGGAGGGCGTCTTCGACCGTGGCTACAAGGGCGCCGGTCACCCGCACACCAACATGGCCAAGGCCGCCCTGAACATGCTGACCCGCACCGCGGCCCAGGAGATGTTCGACAAGGACGGCATCCTGATGACGGCCGTGGACACCGGCTGGATCACCGACGAGCGCCCGCACCCCGACAAGGTCCGCCTCGCCGAGGCCGGCTTCCACGCACCGCTCGACCTGGTCGACGGCGCCGCCCGCGTCTACGACCCGATCGTGCGCGGCGAGGCGGGGGAGGACCTGTACGGCGTCTTCCTGAAGGACTACGCGCCCGGCAAGTGGTGAGCGCCCGGACCTGACGTGCCGACGGGGTGTCAGTCGAGGGCACCCAGCGGGGCGCTGCGGGCCGCGACCAGTTCCAGGACGGTGCGCCAGTCCTCCAGCACCCCGGCGCCCGCGGTGTCGCCGACGCCGCGGGCGCGGGCCTCCTCGTCCGCGAGGCGCAGGGTCAGGGCGTCCTCGTCCAGGGGGCGCACGGCACGGCCGTCCCCGGCGGACGCCTGCTGCCGTACGAGCCGGAAGACGCGCTCACCGAGCAGGCCGCGCACCGCCTCCGCGGCGCGGGCCGGGCGGGCGGCGGACCGCGCGCCCGCCCCGTCGTCCGCGACCAGCAGCCCACCGGCGCCCAGCACCAGCCCCGCGACCTGCAGCTCCTTGTCCGCCGGGCGGCGCCTGCGCAGCAGTGCGGCGGTGCGCAGGGCGTGGTCGCAGGGGTCGGCGCGGCGCCCGGCCCCCTCGCGGGCGGCGGCATGCCGGCCGGCGTACAGCAGGTCCATCAGCTCCTCGACACTGCGCAGCTCCATGCGTCAGTCCTCCCGCGGGACGGCCCTTGCGGTACGCCAGCAGATCATGGCGAGCTTGCGGCACGGCCAACGGCACCTGAACGGTGCCCCGTAGGCCGAACGGGTGAATCTCCTGGCGCTCCGCAAAGCGACAAATCACGTTGTATGCGGCTCAATGAACACGCCTGACTTCAGATAGTTACCTGCTCTTTGCAGCCCCATCGAGCAGGGGGGCGCTCATTTGGTTAATCTGGAGTAGGCGGACAGCACCAAAGGGTTCCCACCACACCCACGGTCCGTCCCGGGGTGAGCCGGTGCACAACGGCCTGCTCGGACCTCAGTTGCCGGCGCCACCGCGTCCGACCTGTTTCGACCCAGACCCGAGTGGGCGTCAGGTGCCGCAGCGCAGACTGCCGGTGACCGCCCCGAGGGTGACCGACACATAAGGAGTGCGCGGTGACACCGGAGAAGACGAAGCGCGACCAGCGCCCCCAGGAATGCACGGAGCGTTCGGGCCGACGGCCCGGAGACCTCGGCAGCCTCGACGTGTGGGCGCGGTCCGCCCCGATCCGCCTGGCCGGCTACGAGGACGACCTCGCCGAACCGCACATCCTGCCCAGCGTGGACTAGAACGGGGGTAAGGTCCCCCGCAGGATCTCGCACCGCAAGATCACCGAGGGGGGCCTTTCTCATGGGGAGCGCCGGCAGCAGCGCGTACGAGGGTTTCACGGCCGAGGAACGGGCCGCGATGAAGGACCACGCACGGGAACTCAAGACGGCGGCGCGTCGCCGGTCCCGCGCGGACAAGGAGGCGGAGGCCGAGCGGGACGTGCTCGCGAAGATCGCCGAGATGCCGGAGGCGGACCGGGTCATGGCCGAGCGCGTCCACGCGGTCGTCACGGCCGCCGGCGCCCCCGTCCTGGCGCCGAAGCTCTGGTACGGGATGCCCGCCTACGCGCGGGACGGCAAGGTCGTCTGCTTCTTCCAGAGCGCGGAGAAGTTCAAGGCGCGGTACGCGACGCTCGGATTCAGTGACCAGGCGAACCTGGACGAGGGCACGATGTGGCCCGCAGGCTTCGCCCTGACCGAGGTGACGCCCGAGGTGGAGACGCGGATCGCCGCGCTCGTGAAGCAGGCGGTGAGCTGAGCCGCAGGCGCCGCGCCAGTGCCCTGACCGGCATGGGCCGTGCCAGACCCACGCCCATGCTGATCAGGGAAGCCACGCCTGAGGACTGGGCGCGCATCTGGCCTCTTCTGGCACCGCATCGTCGCCGCCGGCACCTGCGCCTGGGACCCGGGCACCGGCGAGGAAGACGCCCGCGTCCTGTGGATGGGGCCCGCCGTGCGGGACTTCGTCGCCGAGGACGAGACCGGCTCCGTCCTAGGTCACCCCCGACTACGGCGGCCCCGCCGCGGGCATCGCCAACGCCGGCTTCCTGGTCGACCCCGACCCCGACCCCGACCACGCGGGGCGCGGGGCCGGGCGTGCTCTCGGCGAACACGTCCTCGCGGCGGTCCGCGCCGACGGCTACCGGGGCATGGTCTTCGACGCCGTCGTCGAGACGAACCCGGCCGTGGGCCTGTGGACCTCCCTCGGTTTCACCGTCCTCGGCACCGTGCCGCGGGCGTTCGAGCATCCGCGGCACGGCGGGGGCGGGCTGCGCATCATGTACCGGGACCTTTGAACCTGCGGGACCTGTGGAGCTACCGGGATCTACGAAGCCGCTGGGGCCGCTGAGGCCGGCGGCCGCCCGCGGGGACTCACGCGAGAGGGGCCGTACGCGGCCACGGCCGCAGTTGCTCGATCCGCTCCGCCAGGTCCAGCAGGGCTGCCTCGGAGCCCGGGCGGCCCACCAACTGCACCGCGCACGGGGTACCCGAGGGCAGGGTGCCGAACGGCACCACCGCCGCGGGCCAGCCGGCCAGGTTCCACGGCCCGGTCATCGGCGAACAGGCGCCGTTGACAAGGGCGTTGCGCAGCCAGCCCCGCTCGTGCCAGGGCGCGGCCCGCGGGAGGCGGCGGGCCAGCGCCGGGCAGAGCAGTACGTCGTGCTCGGCGAAGAACGGCTCCAACCGGCCGCGCAGCCGCTCGCGCGCGTCGCCCGTCCGGACCCCCTCCACGAACCGCCGCCCGAGGGCTGCCTGCACCCGGGTGCGCCGGTCCAGCCGCCGTGGATCGAGCCCCGCCGCGTCCATGGCCGTACCGGCGCTCCAGTGCCGCAGGGCGGTGAACCCGATCGACGCCGGATAGGGCGGATCGGCGCGCCGCACCCGGTGGCCCGCGCCGGCCAGCAGCCGCGCCGCCTCCCGGACGGCGGTGGCGTACGGGCCGCTGACCGTCACCCCGCGCAGCGGGGTACGCACGGACGCGGCGACCGTCACCGCCGGGGGTTTCGCCGCGCGGGGAACGCCGGTGTCCGCCAGGACCGAGAGCATCAGCCGCGCGTCCGCCACCGTGGTCGCGAGCGGCCCGTTCTCCGACATGCCGAACCAGTCGCCGTTGCCGATGCCGGCCGGCACCACGCCGTAGCCGGGCTTGACGGTGACCAGGCCGCAGGCGGCGGCAGGTATGCGCAGCGAGCCCATGCCGTCGTTGCCGAGCGCGAGCGGCACCATCCCGGCGGCCACCGCCGCCGCGCTGCCGCCCGACGACCCGCCCGCCGTGCGCGAGGTGTCCCACGGATTGCGGGCGGTGCCGTGCACGCCCTCCGTGGTCCCGAAGACGCACAGCTCGGGCACGTTGGTCAGCCCCACCACGACCGCGCCCGCCGCCCGCAGCCGGGCGACGGTGACGTGGTCCTCGGTCCGGGGCAGGTCCGAGGTTGCCGCGGAACCGTTCCGGGTGGACTCGCCGCTTACCGCCAGGTTGTCCTTGACGGCCACCGGAACGCCCGCCAGCGGGAGTTCGGCCAGGTCCGGCCGGGACCCGACCTCGTCGGCCTCGTCGAGCGCGGCCCGGGCGCGGACGGTGCGGAAGGCGCCGACCCGGCCGTCCAGCCGCGCGATGCGGGCCAGGTGCCCGGCCACCACCTCACGGGCGGTGGCCCGCTTCTCTCGTACGGCGGCGGCGATCTCGACGGCACTGCGGCCGGCCCAGTCGGTCACGGGCGCTCCTCGGCGAAAAGGGAGATGAGGGGAAGGGAAAGGGGAAGGGAAAGGGGGAGGGAAGGGGCAGGAGCGTACTCGTGAGTACGCAGGACGAACTCTGCCCGTGGGGGACCACTCGCGTCGAGGGGCATCCGACGTCATCCGATCAATGACTCAACTTCCCTGCCTGTACGCCCCATTGACACACGCCGGCGCCCGCTCGATTATCAGACATCCGATGAATTGGAGGGTGCTCGTGAGTACGTATCCAAGACGTCAGGTCCGAGACCGACGGTGTCCCCTTCCTCGTCCCGTCCTGCGCCGGGCGCCCCGCCGGGCGGCCCGGCAGGCGTGGGTCTTCAAGACCGAGCAGCACGGCTGAGCGCGCCCGCCCCGAGCCCGGCACCCCAACTCCCGCCGAGTTCCTGCCACTTCGCCCTGACCCGAGGAGACGCACCCGCATGCCCCTCTCCCGACGGCTCTTCGTCGCCTGCACCGCCTCCACGGCCGCGCTCGCCTCGGCCGGCCTGCCGTCCCCGGCCTTCGCGGCACCGTCCGCCGCGGCGCCCGAGGACGCCGATCCGCGCGACCGCATCCCCGTCGGCCCCGACGACACCGCACAGGACCTGGTCCGCAAGGCCTCCCGGGTCCGGCCCACCGAACGGCAGATCGCCTGGCAGCGCCTGGGGCGCACCGCCTTCCTGCACTTCGGGGTGAACACCTTCACCGGCCTGGAGTGGGGCACCGGCGACGAGGACCCGGACGTCTTCCGGCCCGCCCGCCTGGACACCGACCAGTGGGCCCGTGCCCTGCGCGACGGCGGCTTCACCCTCGCCGTCCTCACCGTCAAGCACCACGACGGCTTCGTCCTCTACCCCTCCCGCTACACCGGCCACACCGTGGCCTCCAGCGGCTGGCTGGGCGGACAGGGCGACGTCCTGCGCGCGTTCGCCGACTCGATGCGCCGGCACGGCCTCAAGGTCGGCGTGTACATCTCGCCGGCCGACGAGAACCAGTACCTCCACGGCGTCTACGCCAACGGCAGCACCCGCGTCCCGCGCACCATCCCCACTCCGGTCCCCGGCGACGACCGCCCGCCCCGGCGGACGTACACCCTGCCGGCCACCGACTACGGCGCCCACATGCTCAACCAGCTCCACGAGGTGCTGACCGGGTACGGCCCGATCGACGAGGTGTGGTTCGACGGCGCACAGGGCCGCATCCCGCCGGACAAGGTGGAGAAGTACGACTGGGACAGCTGGTACGCCCTCGTCCGGGCCCTCGCGCCGCGGGCGGTCGTCGCGGTCTCCGGGCCCGACGTGCGCTGGGTCGGCAACGAGGGGGGACTGGCCCGCGAGGACGAGTGGAGCGTCGTACCGGTGGCGGAGCGGGAGTACGGCCGGACCGACTACGCCCTCGCCTACGACGCCCCCGACCAGGGCAGCCGGGCGGCGCTCGAAGCGGCCCGCCCGGTCGCCGACTTCCTCCAGTGGTGGCCCGCCGAGTGCGACGTCTCGATCCGCGACGGCTGGTTCTACCATCCGGAGCAGCAGCCCAAGAGCGTCGAGCGGCTGACGGACATCTACTTCCGTTCGGTGGGCCGCAACGCGGTCCTGCTGCTCAATATCCCGCCGGACACGGACGGGCTGCTGCCGGCGGCCGACGTGGCGCGGCTGCGGGAGTTCAGGGAGCGCGTCGAGCGGGAACTGCCCGAGGACCTGGCACGCGGTGCCCGCACCGTCGTCGCCCCCGCACGGGTCACCGTCGACCTCGGCACGGCGCGGGAGGCGGACCGCGTCCGGCTGGCCGAGGACGTCCGGCACGGGCAGCAGGTCGAGGGCTTCGTCGTCGAGGCGTACGACGGCGCCGCGTGGACGCGGGTGACCGGGGCGGGCACGATCGGCGCGAGCCGGATCCTGCTCCTGCCGCGTCCCGTGACGGCCCGGCGGTGGCGGGTGCGCGTGACCTCGGCCCGCGGCCGGGTGCGGATCGCCGAGTTCGGCCTGTACCGGTCGCGGACCTGAGCCGGGCGCGCGGGCGGGGCGTACGGGGGGAGGCGGGAGAACGGGGGGGCCGGAGTGGGGCCGGAGCACCCGGCGCCCCCGTGCCGGTGTGTCCCTGGGCGGTGGGAGAGCACCGGTGTGCGTCCGACGCGTAGGCGGCTCGCCCGGGTGGGTCTAAGGTCGGAAGAACAGGACGAGCACGAGGGGAAGTAGTCGGCGATGGCGCAGGACGAGGCCGTGATCGGCTGCACGGGGGAGCTTCTCATCGGCACGCGCGGATCCGCCGGTCCCGGCGAGATCCTGGTGCGGGTCAGAGGCGGATCCGAGACCTTCCTCGCCTGGTCGCAGGAACCGTTGCCGATCGGTGCGACGGTCCTCGTGGTGGACTCCCGTGGATGCCGTGAGGTCGACGTCATCGAGTGGGCCGACCCCCTGGACAGGTTGCGCGACGATGCGGCCGACGCAGGCTAAGGAGAACAAACCATGTTCGGTTACCGCGTTCCCGCCCCCGACGAGGCGATGCTGATCTCGGGCGGCAGGCGGGGACTGGGGGGCGCGCCGTTCCGGGTGGTGACGGGGCACGGCAAGTTCGTGCTCCCGGTCTTCCGCAAGGTCCGCTTCCTCACCCTGTCGATGTGCGAGTCCGAGGTCGTCGAGACCTGCGTGACCAAGCAGGGCATCGCGCTGCACGTGCGCGCCGTCATCGCCTTCAAGGTCGGCAACGACACCGAGAGCATCATCAACGCGGGCCAGCGGTTCCTCTCCGACCAGGACCAGATGTCGGTGCTGACCGGCCGGATCTTCGCCGGCCATCTGCGCGCCATCATCGGCTCGATGACGGTCGAGGAGATCGTCACCGAGCGCCAGAAGCTCGCCGCCGAGGTGCTGGACACCTCCAAGACGGAGATGGCGAAGATCGGCCTGATCGTGGACTCGCTGCAGATCCAGTCGATCGACGACGGCGACACCGGTTACATCGACGCGATGTCCGCGCCGCACAAGGCGGCCATCCAGCGCCAGGCCCAGATCGCCCAGGCGCAGGCCAACCAGGCCGCCGCCGAGGCCGAGCAGGAGGCGGCGCGCAGGCAGGCCGAGTACGCCCGGCAGACCGCCGTGGTGAAGGCGGAGTACTCCGCCGAGGTCGACCGGGCGCAGGCGCACTCCGCCCAGGCCGGCCCGCTGGCGCAGGCGCACGCCCAGCAGGAGGTGCTGGCCGCCCAGACGGAACTGGCCCAGCGGCAGGCCAAGCTGCGCCAGCAGGAACTGGTCGCCGAGATCGTCAAGCCCGCCGAGGCCGAGGCCGAGCGGGTCAGGATCCTGGCCGCCGCCGAGGCGCAGCGGATGAAGATCCAGGCCGAGGCGGCGGCGTCGTACGACCGTGTCGCGCTCGACCGGATGCTGATCGACCAGCTTCCGCAGATCGTCAAGGAGGCCGCGGGCGGCCTCGCCGGCGCCAACGTGAACGTCCTGAACGGCGCGGACGGGCTCGGCGAGATCGCGGCCGGCCTGGTCGCGCAGGGTCTGACGATCCTGGACTCGGTCCGGCAGAACCTGAACGGCAACAGCGGCAGCGGCGGCAACGGCGACCGCAGCAACGGCGACCGCGGCAACGGCGCCGGCCGCTCGGAGCAGGGCAACGGCCGCCTCGAACTCCAGGGGCCCTCGGCGGCGAAGTCCGACAGCGACGGCCGCGGGCCGGGCGGGGGGAACGAGCGCACCTCCTGAGGCCCGGATGCGGGGCGGCCCGGCCCCGGCGCCCGCCGCGGCCCCGGCGCCCGCCCCGCCGCGCCCCCCCCCCACACCCCCCCCG
>NZ_JBHJUW010000070.1:0-41790 GCF_042268205.1 Streptomyces sp. NPDC056160 | reverse complement strand
GGGTGGTGTGGGCGGCCGAGCCCGCCTGGACGAGGGGCACGGTCGTGGACCTCGCCGCCCGGGCGCCGGCGACCGCGTGACGGCGGCCCGACAGGCGGGGCCGGCCTGACGGGCCGACCTGACGGGCCGGCTCCCCCGGCACCTTCCAGGCGCGCGACCGGTCGTGCGGGACCCTCGTGCGCTGCCGCCTCCCGCGGTGCGGCCGGACCGAGGAGCGGGGCCCGGGAGCGGGGCCGCCCTCACCGCCACGACCGGGTGACGAGCATGACGATGAGGACGAGGACGAGCAGGGCCACGTAGGCGGCGGAGTGGACCCGGTCGGGGACCCGTCCGCCCCACCGCCTGACCACGGCGATCGTCGGCAGGGAACCGCAGAGCAGCGCGGCGCCCGCCGCGAGATCGACGTAGCCGACGCTGCCGGTGTGCGCGGGGGCGGCGGGCGCCAGTGCGTAGACGAGGCTGCCCGCGAGGGCCACGGGGACGCTGAGGGGGTTGGCCAGCGCGGTCGCGGTGGCCATCGGCAGTCCGCGGCGGCGCAGCAGCGGCACCGTCATGACGCTGCCGCCGACCCCGAGACCGGCGGCGACCGTGCCGATGCCGACGCCGCCGAGCGTCGTCGTGAACCGGCCGAGGGGGCGCGGCTCGCCGTCGCCGTCGACGGCGAGGAACCCCTTGCGCAGGAGGCTGTCCGCGATGGTGACCAGCAGGTAGGCGGCGAACAGCACGTTCAGCAGGGTGCCGCTGAGCCGGGTGGTGACGAGCGAGCCGAGGGCGGCGCCCAGCAGGACGAAACCGGCCAGCGGCCACATGTACTCCCTGCGCAGCCGGCCCGCCCGGTGCTGGGCCACGGTGGCGGAGACGGCGTTGACGACCATGACGGCCGTCGAGGTCGCGACGGCCACGTGCATGGCGTCGGTGCCGTCGCCGGAGGAGGTGGCGCTCAGAAAGCCGTAGACGACGGGGACGGTGACGAATCCGCCGCCGAAGCCGAAGAGCACCGTCGTGACGCCGGTCAGGCAGCCGAACAGGAGGAGGGTGAGGAACGAGGACAGAGTGAGCACGGTGACGACGCTAAGGACCGCAGCGGGTGGCGGGCCATCGACTGTTCGCCAGCTTCTTACGCGCTGACGACAGCCAGGGGTAGGGTCGGCCCGTGCGCAACATCTCCGTCGACGAGGTGGACGGTCTGGACCGGGCGGTGCTCGCCATCGGCACGGACTATCCGCACCGGCACCTCCTGCCCTTCCACGAGCACCGGCGTGCCCAGGTGCTGTACGCGGCCACCGGTGTGATGGACGTCGAGACGGCCGACGGCGCCTGGACGGTGCCCACGGCCCGCGCGGTCCTCGTCCCGCCGCGGGTGCGGCACCAGGTCACCATGACGGGTGTCAGCACACGCAGTCTGTACATCGAGCCCGGTGCCGCCCCGTGGTTCCCGGACCGCTGCCGCGTGGTGGAGGTCTCCGCGCTGCTGCGGGCGCTGATCCTGGCGGCCGTCGACATGGAGCCGCACTACGCCGAGCACGGGCGGGACGCCACTGTCGTCGAGCTGATCCTGCACGAGCTGCGCACCCTCGCCCCGCTCCCCCTCGACGTACCGCTGCCCGCCGATCCGGACCTGCGGCGGTTGTGCGAGGCGTTCCTGCGGGCTCCCGACATCCATGATCCGCCCGCCCGCTGGGCGTCCGCCCTGAACGTCAGCGAACGCACCCTCGGCCGTCTCTTCCGGCGCGGTACGGGGCTCAGTTTCGCCCAGTGGCGGCAGCGGGCGTGCGTGCTGCGGTCGGTGCACGCGCTGGCCGCGGGCACGCCGGTGACCCGGGTCGCGGTGTCGCTCGGGTACGAGAACCCGGCCGCGTTCACGACCGCGTTCCGGAGCCTGCTGGGCCGCGCCCCCTCCGCGTACCGCCCGCAAGCGCCGCCGGGTCGGTGAGGACCCGGCACTGGTCGCCCCCGGGCCGGCAATCAGCGCAGGCCCAGGCAGGGCAGCCAGGCGCGGGGGGCCGGCGCGGTGGCCGTGAGGAGCGCGCTCAGGACTCCGGGCAGGCCGTTGAGCAGATCCGTGGACCAGTGGGCGGGCGGCTGCTCGGGCAGTCTGGTCGTGAGGTGGTGGACGAGGCGGTCCGCGAGCGCGGCGGCCGCGGGCAGCCGGGCGTGGCGGCGCAGGGCGTCGGCGACGCACAGGACCCCCGCGGCGCCGTGGCACAGTCCGAGGCGGTCGGCGGCGGTGTCACCGAAGAGGTGGAAGGTCTCGTCGTAGTGCTCGGCGAGCATGCGGAACGCCGCGGCGGCCCAGTCGGCGATCGCCGCGTCGCCCAGGGCGTCACCGGCGTCCCACAGGGCCCAGGCGACCCCGGGCGCGCCGTAGCACCATGCCTGCCGGGGCTGGGCCGCCACCGGCGGCGGCCGGTCGAGTCCGGCTCCGGGCCAGGTGCGGACGGCACGGTCGTCGTCGTACGCCTGGCGGACGAGCCAGCCGGTGGCGTGGGTGAGTGCGGTGGTGAGCGCCGGGTCGGGTCCGGCGCGGCGCAGGGCGGCGGTGAGCGCGGTGACGACTCCGGCGACGCCGTGGCCCATGCCGGTGTTGATGCGGCCCTGCACCCAGGACAGGTAGGGGTGCCGCGCGTACTGACCGGTGCGCAGCCGGGGCAGTTCCGGCTCGTCGCACAGGAGGGCGAGGTGGGCGGTGAGGGGGCGCAGGTCCGCGGGGTCGGGGCGGCCCGTGCACAGGGCGAGCAGGGTGCCGGCGGGGCCGGAGATCAGGTCGTAGTCGGGGAAGGCGACGCCGTGGGTGCGGTACTTCGGCAGGCGCCGGGCCAGGTGGGCGGCGAGCCGGTCGCCGGCCCGGCGAAGCGGCGGGTGGAGGCGTTCGCCCAGGCGCAGTCCGGCGAGGGTGCCGGCGAGGCCTCCGTCGTGCAGGGCCGGGTGGGCCGGGCCCCGCCCCGCGGCCCGGGCCCAGACGGCGACGGCGGCGCGGGCGGTGTCCCTGTCCGCGACCAGGTCGGCCAGGACGGGGATCCCGGGGTCGCAGGGGTGGCGGGCGGGGCGGGGGGCCGCGGTCCATTCCTTCAGGTAGCGGACGGCGAAGGCGTGCACCTCGTCGCGGGCGGTGGCCGGTGCGGCGGTCTCGGACGCCATCGCTCTCCTCGGATCGGCCGGGACGGAGCCGCCCGCCGGGGCGGGCGGCTCCTGTGGGGGGTGGTCAGCAGATCACGACCGTGCCACAGACGATGATCGTGCACAGGCCGCTGCACCCGGCGGTGCTCGCGGCCGCGGACGGCAGGTCGCTGTCGCTGATCCGCTCGTCGAGGTCGCTGATGAGGGCGTCGAGTTCGGTGAGTTCGGTGTTGGGCATGGGACTTCCCCTTCTGTCTCATCGGGTGATGGCCGCCCCGGCGGACCACCTGGCGGGCGGGCCGGGGACGTCGTGCGGCTCGCCGTGGACCAGCGCGTCGGCGGCGGCCTCGGCGAGCCGGCCGGCGCCGCGGTCGTGCGGCAGGCGGAGCAGTACCTGGGTGGCGACGGCCGCCCCGCCGTGCACCGGGTCGCGCAGCAGCAGGTCCCGCGGGCCCGGCAGCATCTCCTCCACGAGCAGGGTGGCGCCCGCCTGTTGGGCGCACAGCCGCTCGACGACGTGGAGGGCCGTCAGCGACGCGAGGTCCACGGGCACCGGTTTCCCCCCGGGAGCGGTGCGTACGAAGGCGTGCCTGGGCAGGCCCGCGGCGCGGCGCAGCAGCGCGAGGGTGCGGACCTTGGTGAGCGGGTCGTCGCCCGGTTCCCACAGGCGGGAGCGGTCGACCCGCCAGGTGGCCGGGGCGAGGACGAGGTCGTCGCCCGCGGTCAGCCGCGGCAGTACGGGCCGCTCGGGCAGGGCCGCGTCGAGGGCGTCCAGGCGGAGCAGGTAGGAGGCCGCGGGATGGCTCGCGGCGAGCAGGAGCCGGACGAGGGTGTCGTAGGGCGGCGCGGGTGACCGGGTGGCGTGGTAGACGGGGACGATGCGGCGGCCGTCCGCCTCGGCGATGATCCGCCCGCCGCTGCGGCGCAGGCTGATGCGGTCCAGCGGGAGGTAGCGGGCCTGCCGGCCGGCCGGTCCGTAGTACGGCGTGGGGTCCGGGTCGCCGGTCCACCAGCGGGTGGTGACGGGACGGCGTACGGCGTTGGCGGACCGCTCGTTCAGCGGCGGGACGAGCAGGTCGACGAACCTGACTCCGGTACGGCGTTCGACGGCGGCCAGGAAGTCCCGGTAGGCGTCGGTGTTGCCGTACTCGCCGTACAGCGCGCGCAGGCCGTCGGCGAACCGGGCGTCGAGCACGCCCGCGGCCGAGGCCGTCTCCAGGACGGCCACCGGTCCTCGCCCTGCGGCCGGGCCGAGGGGGCGCAGCAGGCAGTCGATCGGCCAGCACGGCAGGGCGGCCTCGGGCGGTGGTGCGCCCAGGTCGTCCAGCAGGTCGTCGTCCACGTCGACGCGTGCGACGCCGGACCGGGCCGCGGTGTCCAGGTGGTGCAGGAGGCGGGCGTAGGCGCCGGCGTCGTCGCGGGCGGGTGCCCATCCGGTGTGGTGCCGGGGCGGCTGCGGACGTTCGGCGGGCAGCCGCTCGGCGAGGAACTCGCTGACCGGGCGGGGGTGTTCGGTGAGGCCGGTCAGTTCGGGGCGCTGGGCGGGGAGGTCCGGGGGGCTGTCGGCGGCGTGCAGGGCGGCGATGCGGGCCGCGATCCGCAGGCCGCGCAGCACGCGTGCGGCGGAGTGGCCCGGCACGTGGGTGCGGGCGGCGGGGCGGCGGTAGGAGTCGAGGAACCAGTGGCCGGTCTCCTCGGCCCCGGGCGCCCGGGGCAGGGCGCCGTCGGCGGTGACGGCACCGGCCGGGATCCAGTCGACGCGGTGTTGCCGCGGTTCCCGGCAGATCTGCAGGACGCCCAGGGAGAGCAGGTGCTGGACGAACCCGCGCAGCACCTCGGTAGAGGCCATGGCCGGGCTGCCGGGCGGGGCTGCCGCGTGCGCCAGCGCCGCTTCGAGTTCGCCGAGGGGCCGCGGACCGTCGGCGAGGAGGGCGAGGACGCCTTCGAGGGCGCGGGTGCGGCGCAGCACGATCTGCCTCAGCCGTCCCGGCTCGCGCGGGTCGACGACGTAACAGCGGACCTGACCGGGGGTGGTGCCGGGGCCGGTGGTGGGCGGCTCGGTGAAGTGCAGGGGGGCCGGTGTCAGCAGGAGGCCGGGGTCGGCGGTGCGCAGTTCGGGGGGCGCCGTGCGGGTGCGGATCAGGTGCACGTTCTCCACGGCGACGGCGGCGAGGGCGCCGAGGGAGGTGTTGTGCTCCAGGAGCAGGGGGCGGTCGTCGGCGGCGGCGACCGGGAGCGCGGCGATCTGGCCGGCCCAGCCGCGCGGTGTGGTCTTCGCCGCCGCCCGTCCGACGGCCCGCCACAGGTAGGCGGTGCGTTTGCGCAGTTGCCTGCTCGACCAGGACTGCCCCTCGGCCAGCCGCCGTCCGACGTCGTCGGCGAGTCCCGGTGCGGCGCTGTCGAGGAAGGCTCGCAGGAAGGGGCTGGCGCAGGCGGTCTGCCAGGCCCGCGCGGCCAGGCGTACCTGCTCGGCCGCGATCGCGTGCCGCAGCCCGGCCAGGGTCTCGTCGGCCGCCTCGGTGCGGCGCAGCAGGTGGTGGACGTCGGCGGCGAGGTCGGCGGGGACGGCGGGGGATCGCAGCAGCAAGCCGTGGTCCGCCGGGCGTGGCGGCAGCCCGGAGTGCAGCCGCCGCCGCAGAGCGAGCACGGCGCCGCGGTCGGCGGCCCGCAGCGCCGGGTGCGGTACGACCTCCTCGCCCAGCCGGTCGGCCAGCGCGCGGCCGCGGGCGGCGAGTTGCCCGGTGGCGTCGGCGTGCCGCAGAACGCTGTCGAACAGGCGGGGTGCGCCCGCCGCCGTCCAGGCGTCGCAGGGCATCCCCGCGATGCGCAGCAGCGCCGTGTTGCCGAGCAGTTGTCCGGCCGCGTTCGTCGTCCCGGGCGTGTCCGCCGGTGAGTGGCCCATGCTCAGTCCGCCTCCTCGGGACCGCCGGTGGCGGGGGCCCGCCTCTCGTGGGCGTCGCCGGCCAGGGCCTCCGTGAGCAGGCACTGGCGTGCCGTGGAGAGCCGCCCGCGGTTCCAGTGGAAGATCACGTGGTGTGCGGCGGCCCGGCGCGGGCCGACCGAGGCGCCGCCGGAGGCGAAGTAGTGGGCGCGCCAGCGCTCCGCGGCGCGCCGCACCTGACGGTTGTGCGGGCGAAGGACGTCCCGCCAGGGCTCGGGCAGCGCCGCGAGACGGTCGGCGGGGCTCTGGTCCCAGTACGCGCGGATGCCGTCGGCGGCGCGCTGCCGGGCCGCGTCGCCGAGCCCACCGGGCAGCCGGCGGCCGGTCCCGTCGCGTACGGCCTGCCAGACCCCGCGGTGTTCCCAGCCCACGATGCCCAGGCCGTCGAACACGCTGCCCAGCAGCGTCAGGGAGATGCGCCAGTCGGCGGGGACCGGTTCACCGGCGACGGCGGTGTGGGCGTCCAGCCAGGCCAGCGAGTCCGCGGTGAACAGCCTGTGCACGTGGGGCATGGAGCGGGGGCCGCCGAAGAGGTAGGTCTCCGGCTCGTAGACGTCGCAGACCGGCTCCGCCCAGGATCCGTCCGCCGCGGGGGCGAGACGGCGGATCAGGGTGGCGCGCAGTTCCTCCGCCCGGGCCGGTTGCGCCGCGTGGAACCGGACGCGCAGTCCCGGCGGTTTGTGCATGAAGAAGAAGTCGCGGGCCGTCCCGGTGCCGAGCAGGTCCCGTGCGGTCACGGCGAGGCGCCGGTACAGGCTGGGCCAGCCGGCCGGCTCGGCCCGGACGTTGAGCTGGACCCATCCGGCGCCGGGTGCGTGCTCGCGCAGTGCGTGCAGCCCTGCCGCCAGGAACGTGCGGCGCGCCGCCGCATAACCGGTGTCCTCGGCGTCCAGGGGTACCGTGCCCATCGGGGCGGCGCGTGCGTCGTCCAGGCAGTCGGCCAGCAATCGCTCGACCTGCACCATGCGGCCTCACCTCACAAGCGGTGGAAATCCACCCTGGTGATGTCCGGGCCGCGGCGACGACAAAGCCTGAAAAGGCTTCTTCATATCATCAACAGAAGTGCGCGAGCGTACATCGGGCCCCACGCATGACAGACGGATGCGCCGCAGGCCCACCGGCGCCGCCCGGTGCACCCGACGGCGCGCCCGCTTCAGCCGGTCGCACCCGGTTCCTCCGGCGCCGACCGGTTCACCCGGCGGCGCCGTACGAGGCGGTGCGGTGCGGTGCCGTGCCGCACGAGGCGCCGGTTCGTGCGGGCCGGCGGTTCGGTGCGGGGGTTCAGTGCGGGGGTTCGGTGCGGGACGGCCTGGCGGGCCCGGCCCGCCGCGGCCGGCGGACCGTCACCCCGCTCCCGGAACGCGCTCCTTCACCAGCATGTACAGCGCCACGGACACCGCCATCACACCGGCCGCCGTGAACACGCCCGGCGCCCAGCTCCCGGTGGCGTCGCGCAGGACTCCGCTGACCACCGGACTGGCCACCGCTCCGGCCTCCGCGACGAGGTTGAACAGCCCGAACAGCGCACCGCGGTTCTCCGCGCCGGCCAGGTCGCCCAGGAGGCTGTGGACGATGGGCTGGAGCGCGTTGAAGAACAGGCCGGAGAAGAACAGGATCAGACCGAGCAGCAGGAGGGAGGGGCTGCCGTCCAGCAGGCTGAGCCCGAAGGCGGTCGCGAGGACCGTGTGCACGACCGCGCAGGTGACGGCGAGCGGCTTGCGGCCCTTGCCCGCGCGTACGCGGCGGTCGGCGATCCAGCCGCCCACGGGGAAGCCGATGATGCCGGCGCCGGCGTTGAAGGCGGCCGTCAGGGCCGCCGCGCCCAGGCTGCTGTGGGCGCTCTCCTTGACGATCTGGACCGACCAGAAGGAGAAGAACCACAGGTTCCACATGACCGCGACGAACGCGACGCAGACCAGCCACACATTGCGGTTGAGCAGCGCCGCGGACCGTCCTTCGCGCACGATGCCGCGTACGACGACCGCGAGCATTCCCGCGAACAGGACCCCGGAGCCCACCGCGGTCAGCCAGTCGGGCCAGCCGAAGGCGTCGGCGCACAGGAAGAGCACCACGATGACCGCGGCCGTGGGCAGGGAGTAGCCGATCAGCCGCACCGTGGGCGGCCCGAGCCGCAGCGGGCGGTCCCCGCGGCCCCGGAAGAACGCCCAGGTGGCGGCGGCGATCAGCAGCGAGACGACGCCGAAGACGTACAGCGGCATGCTCCAGGCCCGGCCGCCCAGGCCGAGCGAGCCGCCCCAGTCGATCAGGTGCGGGGTGGCGAGGACGCCGACGGTCAGTCCGATCGACAGCCCGGACAGGACGATGCCGAGCCCCGCCGTACGCCGGGCCGGCGGGGTGTGGGCGATCACCAGGACCCGGTCGTTGGAGTAGAAGACCCCCTCCCCCAGGCCGGTGAGGACCCGGGCCACGACGAAGGCGACGAGACCGCCCGCGAGCCCGGACACCAAGGTCATCAGCCCGGCCCACAGCAGGGACACCACCAGCATCTCGCGGTGGCCGTAGCGGTCGCCGAGGCGGCCGCCCGCGTACTGGGTCAGCATGTAGCCGGTGAAGAACATGGAGCCGATCAGGCCGCCCAGTGTGGCGGGATGCGCGGCGTCCCCGATGAAGCCGGCCCTGCTGTCGATCATCCAGGAGACGACCGGCCCGGTGACCGTGCGGTCGGCGTAGCTGATCAGCCATCCGGCGAGCAGGAAGGCCCACAGGTGGGTGTGGCGCCCGGAGAAGACCGGACGGGTGCCGCCCGGCAAGGACGCGGACCCGGACCCGGGCCCGGCGACCCCGGGGGCTGCGGCTGCTTCCTTCATACGTCCCCCTCGACGTGAAGGCTCCCGGCGGGACCGGGCGCTGTGCGGACGACCTGGGGAAAGTCCCGTAGAAAGCGCTTGCCAAGATGGCAGCGGCATTCGGCCAAGTCAACCGTTGACTTTCCGCCGCTCAGGCCCTATGGCATGAGCGACCGGCGAACCCCCGGGGACGGGCGAACCCCCCGGGGGGACGGGCGGAAGCCCGTGGGACTCACGAAGTCCTCGTCGCCGCACGGTTCGCGGCGCGCTCCCCCGCCAGTACGCTCCTGTCGGCGGCGCCGCCCGGGCCGCCGCCCGCCCGCGCGCCGGCTCCGGCACACCCGGAAGCCGGCCCGCCGCACCGCCCCCGCGAAGGCCGCATCACACTCTCGTCCGGAGGACCGTGTGACACGCACTCACCGCTCGCTCGCCCGCCGCGTCCTGACCGCCGCCGCGCTCACCGCCACGCTCACGCTGGGTGCCGCCTGGCCCGGGGCCGCCGCGCCACGGCAGGCGGCCCCCTCCGTGCCGCTGCGGGTGGCCACGTACAACATCCACGCCGGGGCGGGCGAGGACGGCGTCTTCGACCTCGGCCGCACCGCGCGGGCGATCCGGGACCTGCACGCGGATGTGATCGGCCTTCAGGAGGTCGACGTGCACTGGGGCGCCCGGAGCGGATACGCCGACGAAGCGCGTGACCTCGCCCGGCGGCTGCACATGCGGGTGTTCTTCGCGCCGATCTACGACCTGCCCGCCGAGCCGCCGCGGACGCGGCGGCGGCAGTTCGGTGTCGCGGTGCTGAGCCGCTACCCGGTGGTGAGCGCGGAGAACCACGAGATCACCCGGCTGTCCACCCAGTCGACCGACCCGGTGCCGCAACCCGCGCCGGGCTTCGCCGAGGTCGCGGTACGGGCCCGGGGCGCCGTGGTGCACGTGTACACGACCCATCTGGACTACCGCGCCGATCCGTCGGTGCGCCGCGCCCAGGTCGACGACATGCTGGCCGTGCTGGACGCGGAGCGCGGACCGAAGGTCCTCGTCGGCGACTTCAACGCCGAACCCGGCGCGCCCGAGCTGGCGAGGCTGTGGGGGCCGCTGGCCGACGCCGCGCCCGACGGCGGCGGGACCTATCCGGCGGCCGCCCCGGTGCGCCGCATCGATGTCGTGGCGCTCTCCCCCGGGATCGCGGTCACCGGGGTCCGGGAGGCCGTCACGACGGCCTCGGACCACCGGCCCGTCGTCGCCGATCTCACCGTGCGACGACCGCGCTCCTGACCGCCCCGCCCCTGTGTCTCAGGAAGGGGAGCTGGAGTCGAGGTGGGCGAAGACGACCACGTTGGACTCGTAGTCCTGGCTGGTGCGGTTGAAGTTGCCGCCGCAGGTGATCAGGCGCAACTCCGGAGTCGGGGTGTCCGCGTAGACCTCGTCGTCGGGGAACTTCGCCTTGCTGAAGGTGTCCACGGCGTCGACCTCGAAGTGTGCGACGATGCCGTCCTCGCGGGTGATGTCCACGCTGTCGCCGGTGCTGAGCGACTCCAGCCCGGCGAAGACGGCGGGCCCCGTCGTGGTGTCGACGTGGCCGGCCACGATCGACGCTCCGCGCTCGCCGGGTGAGGCTCCGTCCTGGAACCACCCGACGAGGTTGGTGTCGTCGGCCGGCGGCGGGCTCAGGTGTCCGGTCGTGTCCAGGGACAGTTTGGTGAACGGCGCGTCCACGGAGATCTCCGGGATGGAGATCCGTTCGGGGGCCGATCGGGGCAGCGCTCCGTCGTCGGCCTCGGCGGACGTGGACGGCGCGGGCTGCACGGGCCGCGCGGTACCGGTCGCGCGGGGGGCCGCCGCCGTGGGGCGGCCGGCCTGCCGGGGGCTGGTCACCGGGGCGGTGCCCAGGGATTGGTGGATGAGCACCAGTCCGAGGCCGACCGCAGCCGCGGGCCACAGCAGGCGCAGCCGGCCGCGGCGAGGTGCGTTCCCGGTCCCGGACCGTTCCGTCTGCGGCGGACGCTGGAAAGCCATGGACGGTGCCTTTCGTCAAGAGGTGGTGCGGGCCCCGCTCGGCGGGGTGGGCGCCGCCGCCGCGGCCCGCGCGTTCCTCCCGGGGAGGGACGCTGGGCCGCGGCAGCGCACCGACGGGGGACTGGGGCCGGTTCAGGCCACGGACGTGCCCGACACCTTGCGGCGTCGCAGCATGTAGGCACCCGCTCCGACGCCGCCGAGCACGAGAGCGGCTCCCACCCCCAGGGTGTCCTTGGACTGGGCCAGACCGCCGCCACCGGCGTGGACACCACCGTGCGGCTTGTCCCCACCGCGGTCACCGCCACGGTCGCCACCGCGGTCACCGCCACGGTCACCACCGCGGTCCTCGCCGCCACGGTCCCCACCGCGGTCACCCCCACGGTCCCCACCGCGGTCGCCACCGCGGTCCTCGCCACCGCGGTCGCCCTTCGACGAGCGGTCACCGTTGTCACCACGGTCGCCGGAGTCGCCGTTGTCGCCCATGCTCGCCAGGGCCAGCGCACCGCCACCGGCGTGGACACCACCGTGCGGCTTGTTCCCACCGCGGTCGCCGCCACGGTCGCCGCCACGGTCGCCACCGCGGTCACCGCCGCGGTCCTCGCCGCCACGGTCCCCACCGCGGTCACCCCCGCGGTCACCCCCACGGTCCTCGCCACCACGGTCGCCCTTCGACGAGCGGTCACCGTCGCTGCCCTGGCCGTCGGAGTCGTCTCCCGTGAGCGTGCCCTGGACGACGGTGGCCTGCGCAGGGGCGAGCGCGTGCATGCTCACGGCACCGGCGCCGGGAGCGGAGAAGGCAGCGGCGGAGGCGATCGCCGCTGTTACGAACAGAGTGCGGGAAATACGCATGGTGATCCTTCCGTCACGACTGCGAGAGCCGGCACGATGCCCGCTCTTCGGGATCGCAGGTGCGACGTGATCACTGTCAGCGGGATACGCGGTACGCACCATCGGAGCGCTGCATTCGGACTAGTGACGCCCCTTCGGCACACCCGTGAGAGGGAACGCACGGCGCGCCGAGGTGAGACCGGATCACCTGACGGTCTCCCACCACGGCGGCCGGCGGGTCACGGTTTGCGGGCCAGACCCCCGTGCTCGCCGATCGGCTGCGGAGCGGGATCGGAGGGTTCGGGCCGCCAGAAAGTGACCGGGACGACCCCGGGATCCACGAGCTCCAGGCCGTCGAAGTACGCCGTGATCTGCTCGACGGTGCGCAGGATGTACGGGGCGGCACCGCTCTCGTTGTAGGAGTCCTGGGCCTGTTCGAAGACCGGGTCGATGCCCCGCGATCCGTCGTTGACGGACAGGTAGCTACCGGAGGGCAGGGCGTCCATCAGCCGGGTGACGAGGGAGCACGCCTGCTCGTGGTCGGGGACGTGTCCCAGGATGTTGCTGAGGATCAGGGCGGTGGGGCGGGTGAGGTCGAGGGTCTGGGCCGCGGCCTCCAGGATGCGCTCCGTGTCCAGCACGTCGGCGTCGATGTAGGCGGTCGCCCCCTCCGCCGTGGAGTACAGGAGGGCACGGGCGTGCGCCAGGATCATCGGGTCGTTGTCGACGTAGACGATCCGTGCCTCGGGGGCGATCCGCTGGGCGACCTCGTGGGTGTTGTCGGCCGTGGGCAGGCCGGTGCCCACGTCGAGGAACTGCCGGATGCCCGCCTCGGCGACCAGGTGGGTGATGTTGCGGCGCAGGAACGCGCGGCTGCTGCGGGCGATGGTGACGATGCCGGGGAAGACGGCGGTGTAGGCGTCGCCGGCCTCCTCGTCGACGGGGTAGTTGTCCTTGCCACCCAGCCAGTAGTTCCAGATCCGGGCCGAGTGCGGCACCGAGGTGTCGATCCTCGGATGCGCCGCCGGCCCGGGGGTGTTCGCGGGGTGGGTCATGGATACCGTCCGTCCCTGTCCGGTCGAGCATGGAGTGTCCGCTGCACAAGATACGTGCCAACCTCTGTGCGAAGCACACCAGTTCACCGGCGCGTCGGCACCGCTCCGCCGGCCCCTCCGCCGGCTGCTCCGCCGCTCCCCCCGCCGGTCGCTCCTTCCGTTGCCCGGCGGCCCGCAGGGAGAGGACGGCGGCCGCTGCGCAGGGGTGCCGCGTACCCTTCTCGGGTGTCAGCCTCCCGTCTGCGCCGCGTCGCCGTCCTGGTGCTCGACGGCGCGAAACCGCTCGACGTCGGGATCCCCGCCCAGGTGTTCACGACGCGCGCGAGCATGCCGTACGAGGTACGTGTGTGCGGCGCGGCCCCCGGCCTGGTGACCGGTGGTGACGGGCTGTCGTACCACGTCGCCCACGGGCTGGAGGCGCTCGCGTGGGCCGACGTCGTCTTCCTCCCCGGCCACCGGTTCCCGGACCGCGACGACCCGCCCGCGGCGGTCGTCGACGCGCTCGTCGCCGCCCACGGCCGGGGCACGCGGCTGGCCGCCATCTCCACGGGTGCCTTCACGCTCGCCGCCACGGGCCTGCTCGACGGCAGGCGGGCCACCACCCACTGGCACTACACGCGGGCGCTCGCGGCGAAGCACCCGCTCGTCCGGGTCGACGAGAACGTGCTGTTCGTCGACGAGGACAGTGTCCTCACGTCGGCCGGAGCCGCCTCCGGCATCGATCTGTGCCTGCACATGCTGCGCGGCGACCTCGGGGTGGCCGCGTCGAACCACGCGGCCCGGCGGCTGGTCGCGGCGCCCTACCGCAGCGGCGGCCAGGCGCAGTACGTGCCGCGCAGCGTGCCCGAGCCGCTCGGTGAGCGGTTCGCCGCCACCCGCGAGTGGGCGCTGTACCGGCTGGGCGAGCCACTCACCCTCGGCGCGCTCGCCCGGCACGCGGCGGTGTCGCCCCGCACGTTCTCCCGCCGCTTCGCCGAGGACACGGGGTACACGCCGATGCAGTGGGTCATGCGCGCCCGTGTCGACCTGGCCCGGGAGCTGCTGGAGCGGTCCGGGCTGAGTGTCGAGCAGATCGCCGCCGACGTGGGTCTCGGCACCGGCGCGAACCTGCGGCTGCACTTCCAGCGGGTCCTCGGCACCACACCGAGCGAGTACCGGCGCACCTTCGCCCGGGGCGAGTGACGAAGGGGCGGGCACACCTCCGCCCGGGTGACGACCGTCCGCGTGCGGACCGGCTGACCGGCTGACCCGGCACACCGGCTCACTGGCTCACCGGCACACCGGCACACTGGCTCACTGGCTCACTGGCTCACTGGCTCACTGGCACGATCCTTGCGAACCGTGGCGCTCGCGCCGCTGTCCCGGCCGGGCGCCACTGGCGAACCTGGTGGCGAACGGAAGGAACGCCACTCATGACTCGCATCGCCGTCAACGGATTCGGCCGCATCGGACGCAACGTGCTGCGCGCGCTGCTCGAACGCGACAGCGCCCTGGAGGTCGTCGCCGTCAACGACCTCACCGAACCCGCCACGCTCGCACGCCTGCTCGCCTACGACACGACGGCCGGCCGGCTCGGCCGCCCGGTGTCGGTGGACGGGGACACCCTCGTCGTCGACGGCCGCCGCATCAAGGTGCTCGCCGAGCGGGAACCGGCTCGGCTGCCGTGGGCGGAGCTGGGCGTCGACGTCGCGCTGGAGGCGACCGGCCGGTTCACCTCGGCCGCGGCGGCCCGCGCCCACCTCGACGCCGGAGCGCGCAGGGTGCTCGTCAGCGCGCCGTCGGACGGCGCCGACGTCACGCTCGCCTTCGGCGTGAACACCGGCGCGTACGACCCGCAGGCGCACACGATCGTCTCGAATGCCTCCTGCACGACCAACGCGCTGGCGCCGCTGGCGTCCGTGCTCGACGAACTCGCCGGTGTCGAGCACGGTTTCATGACGACGGTGCACGCCTACACGCAGGAGCAGAACCTCCAGGACGGCCCGCACCGAGACCCCCGCCGGGCCCGCGCCGCCGCCGTCAACATCGTGCCGACCACGACGGGCGCGGCGAAGGCGATCGGGCTGGTGCTGCCGAACCTCGACGGGAAGCTGTCGGGCGACTCGATCCGCGTGCCGGTCCCGGTGGGCTCGATCGTCGAGCTGAACACGACCGTCGCCCGCGACGTGAGCCGTGACGAGGTGCTGGCGGCGTACCGGGCCGCCGCGCAGGGACCGCTCGCCGGGATCCTGGAGTACTCCGAGGACCCGCTCGTGTCGTCCGACATCACCGGCAACCCGGCCTCGGCGGTGTTCGACTCCGCCCTCACCCGCGTCGACGGACGGCACGTCAAGGTCGTCGCCTGGTACGACAACGAGTGGGGCTTCTCCAACCGGGTGATCGACACGCTGGAACTGCTCGGCGGCCGCTGAGCGCGGGCAGGCGCACCGGCAACGGCCCGGCCCCGCAGCGCGCGGGACCGGGCCGTGAGCCATGCCCGCCCTCCGTCGGGGGCGGGGCGCGGGTGCCGGGCTCAGAGGTTGATCATGTGCCCCGCGATGCCCTCGACGGCCTCCTTCATCGCCTCCGACAGCGTCGGGTGGGCGAAGACGTTGCGGGCGACCTCGTCGGCGGTCAGGTCCCACATCTGGGCGAGCGTCAGCGCGGGCAGCAGTTCGGTCACTTCGGGGCCGATCATGTGGGCGCCCACGATCTCGTTGTGCCGGGCGTCCGCCACGATCTTGACGAAGCCGACGCCCTCGCCCATGCCGCGGGCCTTGCCGTTGGCGGAGAAGGGGAACTGCGCGACCTTGACGTCGTAGCCCAGTTCCCTGGCCTGCGCCTCCGAGTAGCCGAACGAGGCGATCTGGGGCTGGCAGAAGGTCGCCCGCGGGATCATCGCGAAGTCGATCTCCTGCGTCTCGGCCCCGGCGATCGTCTCGGCGGCCACCACGCCCATGGCCTCGGCGGTGTGGGCGAGCATGAGCTTGCCGGTCACGTCGCCGATGGCGTAGACGCCCTGCACGTTGGTGCGTCCGCGGGCGTCGACCGCGATCGCGCCGCGCTCGGTGAGCTGGACGCCGGTCGCCTCGAGCCCGTAGCCCTCGACCCTGGGCGCGAAGCCGAACGCGGCGAGCATCCGGTCGGCCTCCAGCACGCGTGCTTCGCCGCCGGCGGCGGGGCTGACGGTGACGCGGACGCCCGAGCCGGTGTCCTCGACGGAGTCGACCTTCGTGGAGAGCAGGACGTCGACGCCCAGCTTGCGGTAGTGCTTCAGCAGTTCCTTGGAGACGTCGGCGTCCTCGGTGGGCACCATGCGGTCGAGGAACTCCACGATGGTCACCTCGACGCCGAAGTTCCGCAGCACATAGGCGAACTCGACGCCGATCGCGCCGGAGCCGCCGATGATGACGGAGCGCGGCAGATCCTCGTCCAGGATCTGCTCCTCGTAGGTGACGACGTTGGCGCTGCGGCTCATGCCGGGCAACATCCTGACCTGCGCGCCGGTGGCGATGACGAGGTTGTCGCAGCTGTACGACGCCGTGGCGCCGTCGGCGCCCCTGACGTCCACCGACTTCGGGCCGGTGAGGGTGCCCCACCCGTCGATCTCGGTGATCTTGTTCTTCTTCATCAGGTAGTGCACGCCCTTGGCGCTGGCCTCGGCCACGGAGCGGCTGCGCCGGTGGGTGACGCCGAAGTCCATGGTGGCGTCACCGCTGATGCCGAAGGTCTTCTTCTCCTGGGTGAGGATGTGGGCGATCTCGGCGTTCCGGAGCAGGGCCTTGGACGGGATGCAGCCCACGTTCAGGCAGACACCGCCCCAGTACTTCTCTTCGACGACCGCCACTGACTTGCCGAGCTGGGCTGCGCGAATGGCGGCGACGTATCCGCCGGGGCCTGCGCCGAGGACGAGGACATCAAAGTGCGTCATGCCGTCAGCGTAGTACCCCCGGTAGGGGCGCCTGATCTTACGCCGGGCGTCCGCCCCGGCCGGTGCCCGGCGCGGGGCGTCGCCGAGGGCGAGGGCCACCTGAGAGGCCGCCAGGGGCCCGCCTCACAGGGCGTGTTCCGGCAGGAGCGTCGCGCGGACACCGCCGGCTCCGAAGGCGTAGGTCCGCCACGAGGTGAGGAACGCGCCGAAGCCGTCGTCGAGGAGCTGCGCGGACGTCTTCATCGGACCGGCCGTCAGGGCAAGGCGGATCGCCCAGGGCGCGAGCCGCCTTGGGAGGACACGGCAATACGGCAGCCGCTCCACCAAATTGGGCAATTGCGATGGCATCGGCCATTTCCGCTACAAGGCAGATCCAGCGCCTTTGATTTGCCTTTTCTTTACATGGGGACAAGGTTTCCCGGCACCGCGGGACGGTGATGATCGCAGCAGCGCGCGACACGTCGGAAACGATGACCTCGGAGGCCGCAGGGTGACGTCGGGAAGCCTGGACCGGGTCGCGGAAGGCTCACCACGAGCAGACCGCACGGTTCGCCCCTTCGACCCCGAATCGGTGCTCGCGCCCTTGGTGCGGGAGCGGAACGCTGCCGGCCAGGAGTGGCGGATCGCCCGCGACGCCCTGTGGTGCCGGGTGTCGCCCGCCGACGGGGACCTGCCGGACCAGGGCTGGAAACTCCATGTATCCGCCACTCCGCTGTCCGCCGCGGAAATTCTGGAGAAAGTCGCCGTGGTCCTTCTGCGGCATGGTCTCGATTTCAAGGTGGCGGCTTCCGGGGAGCGCGTGCGGGAATTGGTTTCGCGGCAATACGACCGGGCTTCCGCGGGGAAATTCATCACCGTCTATCCGTATAGTGCTGAGCGTCTTCCCACCGTGGCGGCCGAGCTGCACACCGCGACGGCGGGGCTGCCGGGTCCCAGGATCCTGTCGGACCGCCCCTTTCGTCCGGGCAGCCTGGTGCACTACCGGTACGGAGGGTTCCGGCCGGTGCCGGTCCTCGGTGACAACGGTGTCTACCGGCCCACCCTGGTGAACGCCGAGGGCAGGCGCGTCCCCGACGTCCGGGACCCCTGGTACACGCCGCCCGCCGGGGTGGCCGACCCCTTCGAGGCGGCCCGCACGGCCGCCGGGCAGACGGCTGCCGCCCCCTCCGCGCAGGCGCGGCGGTCCCCCGGGCCCGTCGTCATCGGGGACCGCTTCGTGGTGCGCGCCGCCCTGCGGCTCAGCACCAAGGGCGGTGTCTTCCGGGCGACGGACCGGCACACGGACGCTCCGGTCGTCGTCAAGCAGGGCAGGGCGCACATCGACGCCACCGCGCTGGGCACCGACGTACGCGATCTGCTGCGCAACGAAGGAGAGATGCTCGACCGGCTCGCGCCGCTCGGCCTCACCCCCGCGAAGATCGCCTTCCTCACCGAGGACGACCACGTGTTCCTCGTGCAGGAGCAGCTGGACGGCGTCCCGCTCAGACTGTGGAACCTGCGGGCGCGGACGCGGGGCGGCGCTCCGTCGTCGCGGACGGTGCTGGACATGGCCCGGCAGCTGACGGACGTGCTCGTCCGCGTCCACGCGCAAGGCGTCGTCCTGCGTGACCTCTCCCCTGACAACGTTTTCGTCGCCCGGGGCGGCCGACTGCGCCTCATCGACCTCGAACTGGCCGCGTGCGCCGGTGCACCCGCCCCCGGCGGCGGCACCCTCGGCTACGGCGCACCGGAACAGCTGGCTCCCGGCCCCGGCCGTCGTACCCTGCCCGATCCGTCGGCCGACCTGTACTCGCTGGGTGCCGTGCTCTTCCTCCTGGCGACGGGGACGGAGCCGCTGCTGGCCGCCGATCTGCCGCCCGGGCGGGCGGCCCTGCGCCGCCTGGAGGGCCGCCTCGCCGCGCTGGCACCGCACAGCCCGGCCGTGCGCCGCCTCACGCCCCTCGTCCTCGGCCTGCTGCACGACGACCCGCGCCACCGCTGGCCCCTGGAGCGCGCGCGGGCCTTCCTCGCCGGCGACCGCGCCGGCCGCCGCGGGGGCGCCCCCGGGCCCGTACGCGCCCCGCACGGCCCGGCCGCCGTCCCCGGCGCGGACGCGGAGCGCCTGCTCCGCGACGGCCTGCGCCACCTCCTGGACACGCTGCGCCCCGACGACCCCGAGCGGCTGTGGCCCGCCGACGGTTTCGCCGCCACCACCGACCCCTGCAACGTGTACTACGGATCGGCCGGCACGCTCGGGGTACTCACCCGGGCGGCGCGGACGCGGCCCGGGGACGGGCGGCTGCGCGAGGCGGTACGCACCGTGGCCACCTGGACGCTCGAGCGTGCCGAGCGCGAACCGAGAGTGCTGCCCGGCCTGCACTTCGGCCGGTCCGGCACCGCCTGGGCCCTGCTGGACGCCGGGCTGCTGCTCGCGGATCCCGCGCTCGTGGCCGCCGCCCGGGAGATGGCACTGCGGGTCCCGGTCACCGGTCCCGTCCCGGACGTCGTCCACGGGACGGCCGGGGCCGGCCTGACCCAGGCGTACTTCCTCGCACACACCGGCGACGAACGCTTCCGGGACCGCATCGCGCGCTGCGCCGAGGGGATCCTCGCGGCAGCTGGGACGGACGAGCGGGCGCGTCCGCGCTGGACGGTGCCCTCCGAGGACGGGCCCGCGGCCCGGCCCGTGGTCCACCACGGGTTCGCGCACGGCGCGGCGGGCATCGGCACGTTCCTCGTCGAGGCTGCCCGGGCCACCTCGGACGCCCGGTGCCTGGCCACCGCGGTACGGGCCGGGGAGGCGTTGGCCGAGGCCGCCGTCGAGGACGGGGACGCGCTGCGCTGGACCGCGGGGCCCGACGACACCGTGCCCCTGACCAACTGGTGCAGCGGATCGTCCGGCGTCGGCACGTTCCTGCTGCGGCTGTGGCAGGTCACCGGCGACCCCGCTCACCTGCGGACGGCGCGCGGCGCGGCCAATGCCGTGCACGCCGACCGCTGGCTGCTGCCGCCCGCCGACTGCCACGGCGTGGCGGGCAACGGGCACCTGCTGCTGGACCTCGCGCACGCCACGGGCGAGAGCAGTCACCACCGGCGCGCGCACGACGCCGTCGAGGCGGTCCTGAGCCGCACGGCGCTGCGCCACGGACTCCTCCTGCCCGCCGACGACACCCTGCGCGAGGTGAGCACCGGTCACCACACCGGGCTCGGCGGGGTCGTCGGCTTCCTGCTGCGGCTGCTGCACGGCGGCCCGCGCCCCTGGCTGCCGGACACCCGTCCGGCGGCCCCGTCGACCGCGGTGCGCGCGCCACAGCGCGGGCCGTGTGACGTCCCGCTCCCGACCGGGGAGTCCGGGACCCTCACGAAAGGAGATCGGACATGACCGACGACCTCGACGAGCTGCAGCGCATGACCCCGGAGATCGCCGCGGAGGAGGACACCCCGTGCATCCCCCGGGCCGCGGCCCAGGTGCCCACCTTCACGACGGTCTGCTGAGCGGCCCCCGAGGGCTGCACTGACCTGGCGGCCCGTAGCGGCCACGGCCGGACGCTGTGGGTGGCGTCCGGCCACGGCCGGCACGGGCCGCTGTGGCGTCCGCGGGTGGTGAAGGCCGGCGAGACGGCCGGCCACGGCGGGGCGGGCGGCGCCGGCCAGTACGCCGGTCGTCGGCCCCGTACGCCGGGCCCCGGGCCTGGAACGGCCGCACACCGTTCGCCGGGCCCGCACGCCGCCGGGCCCCCCGGCCCGGAGCGGCCCCACCCCGCCCCCGAGCCCGCACGCCCGGGGGCGGCCTCACACGCCGGGAGCGGCCCGCACGGTGATGCCGTTGCGCTCCAGCAGTGCCGCCGTGACGCCGTCCCCGGGCACCGCACTCCCGGTGAACGTGCCGTCGTACACCGTGCCCCGTCCGCACGACGGGCTGCGCGGCATCAGGAGCGCCTGCGTGCAGCCGCCGCGCCGGGCGGCCGCGAGCGCGCGCCGGGCCCCGGCCACGAACTGCTCCGTCACGTCCCGCCCGGTGTCCTCCACCACCCGCGCGGTGCCGTCGAGCACGTCGTGCCCGTCGCCGCCCACCAGCTCCGCCGGCCGGCGCGGTGTGGTGAGGCCGCCCGCGACCTCGGGGCAGAAGGGGACGACGGCCCGGCCGGCCACCGCCTCCTGGGACGCGGGCGACGCCTTGTGCCGCCCGTCGAACCGGCAGGGCACCCCGCGCAGACACGCACTGACCAGGATCGTTTCCATGGCCGTCACCCTAGCGACCGCGGTGACCACCGGGCGGGCGAGTGCTCAGACGACGATGACCCGGCGCCCGCGCGCGTGCCCGGCCCGGCTGTCGCGGTGGGCGACGGCGGCCTCGGCGAGCGTGTACGTCTTCTCGACCGGGATGTGGAGCCGGCCCCGCGCGATGAGGTCGACGGTCTCGGCGAGCGCGTCCGGCATGCTGCCGGCCACACCGGAGAACCGGACACCGAGGTCCGGCGCGCCGAGGTCGGCGATGGAGACCACCTTCCGCGGGTCCCCGGTCAGCTCCACGAGTTCACGGATGACGCCCGAGCCGGCCAGGTCGAGCGCCGCGTCGACGCGGCCGAGCCGCCGCACCCGCTCGACCCAGCCGTCACCGTAGGTCGTGGCGAGCGCGCCGAGGTCGCGCAGGTAGTCCTGGTTGGCGGCGCCGGCCGTGCCGATCACCGTGATGCCGCGGTCACGGGCGATCTGCAGCACGGCCGACCCCACTCCCCCGGACGCGCCACTGACCAGCAGCGTCTGCCCGGGCCGCACACCGACCTGGCCGATGATGCGCAGCGCGGTCTCCACCACCGAGGGGTAACCGGCCGCCTCCTCGAACGTCAGGCCCTCGGGCACCGGGGCCCAGGCCCACAGCACGGCGGACTCGGCGTAGGTGCTCGACCCTTCGCCGAACACGCGGTCGCCGACCCCGACGCCTTCCACGCCCTCGCCGACCTCCTCGACCACGCCTGCGGCATCCTGCCCGACCCCGGAGGGCAACGAGACCGGATGGGCGCCGAGGATCTGGCCTTCCCGGAGCCGCCAGTCGACGGGGTTCACGCCCGCCGCCCGTACGGCGATGCGTATCCGGCCGGGGCCCGGACGGGGCTCCTCGGCGTCGATGAGGTGCAGGACTTCGGGGCCGCCGAACTCGGCGAAGCTCACTTTCTTCATGCGACCGACCGTAGCACTAACCGTTAGGTTTTCAAAACGGTTAGCGTTTTGCAGCTGGTAGCATCAGCCCATGACCGTGCCGACCGGACGCCGTGAGCGCAAGAAGGCCGCGACGCGCCAGAAGATCGCGGACACCGCCCTGCGGCTCTTCCTGGAACGCGGGTACGACGCGGTGGGCATCCGTGACGTGGCCGCCGAGGCCGACGTGGCCGTCACCACGCTGTTCTCCCACTTCGCCTCGAAAGAGGCCCTGGTGTTCGAGCAGGACGCCGGCTTCGAGCAACGCCTCACCCAGGCGGTCACCGGCCGGGCGGCGGACGAACCGCTCGTCCCCGCGCTGCGCCGCGAGGTCCTGGCCCTGGTGCGGCACTGCACGGCGGACGGTGCCGCCCCCATCTGGCGCATGATCGACTCCTCACCCTCCCTGCGGGAGTACGAGGAGTCGATGAGGCTGCGCCACGCGGACTCGCTGGGCAGGGCCGTCGCCGCCGATCTCGGCCTGCCCGAGGACGCGACGGCCTGCCGGACGATCGCACGGTTCGCGATCGACGCCTACGCCCTGGCCCGTGAGGCGGCCGACCCGGAGGCCGCGGTGGACGAGATCTTCCGGATGATCGAGGCGGCCTGGGAGGCCGGCCGCCCTTCGTGACGCGCCGCCGCCCGTGCTCAGCCCGACGGCGAGCCCGCCGCCCTCGCCGAACCGACCGGGCACACCCGGTTCCGTGGAATAGTGGAAGGTGGGAGCCGGGCCCCCGGTCCCTGGCGAACGATCGCGGTCGGACCCCCGGCTCCGCGGCGGCCGCAGGGTGGTGCCTATGTGCGATGACTCCGCTGCGAACGGTGTTCCGGACGGGGAGGGCCCTCCCGCCGCGGACGACCAACGGGGTCTTGAGGAGCTGGGCGTGTGCCTGGCGGGAGCGGTGTCGGCGCTCGGCGCGTACGGCGGCGGTGTGTACCTGCTCGATCCGGCCGGGGACGCCCTCGTGCTCGCCGTGTACGCCGGCCTGCCACCGCAGTTCGCCGGTCCTTGGCGCCGGATCCGCCTGGACGCCCCGGTCGGTGTGGCCGAAGCTGCGCGCGAACGCAAGCTGGTGTGGGTGGCCGGCGCCCAGGAACTGGCCCGCCGCTACCCGCGCACGGCGCTGATCCTGCCGTACCGGCTGGCGTTCGCCTGTCTGCCCCTCATCGCGGGCCGGCAGGCGCACGGCGCGCTCTTCGTGAACTGGGCCGGCTCGCGCCCGCAACGGCTGGACGCCGGCGAGCGCGACCGGCTGGAGGCCGCGGCCACCGCGCTCGGCCGCGTCCTCGCGCACGCCGTGGGCACCGGGCAGCCCATCCGGCCCGCGGCGGAGCCCCTGGTCCTGCCGGGCACCCCGCCCGCCCCGGGACAGCTCCTGGAAGGCTCGGCGCTGGCCCGCCTGCCGGAGGGGGTGTGCGTGCTCGGCGTCGACGGCCGCGTCGCCCTCGCCACGCAGGCCGCCGCCGCGCTGCTGGACTCCCCCGCGGACGAGCTGACGGGGCAGGAGCTGTGGCGGGCGCTGCCCTGGCTGGACCACCCGGTCTACGAGGAGCGCTACCGCGCGGCGGCGATGAGCCGGCAGCCGACCGCGTTCACGGTGCTGCGCCCCCCGGACCGCTGGCTGTGCTTCCAGTTGTACCCGGACGCCTCCGGCATCACGGTGCGCATCACCGACTCCGCCCCCGAGCCCCAACCGCCCCGTCAGCCCGGCCGGACGCACCCACCGCAGGCACCCGCGCGTCTGGAGGGCGTGTACCACGTGCTGCACTTGGTCGGCGCTCTCGCCAACGCCACGGGGGTACGGGACGTGGTGCGCCTCGTCGCCGACGAGATGCTGCCCGTCTTCGGCGCCGCCCGCGCGGTGCTCCTGACCCTGGAGGGGGACGGCCGGCTGCGGGTGATCGGCGCGCACGGCTACCCGCCCGACGTGCTGGGGAGCATCGACCGCCCCCCTGCGGGCACCGAGACCCCCGGCACCCGGGCCCTGGCGACGGGGGCGCCGCTCTTCCTGGAGAGCCGCCGGGAGATGGCCCGTCTCTACCCGCGGCACGCCGCGCTCGGCCACGACTGCGCCTGGGCGGTCCTGCCGCTGCTCGTCCCCGAACACGACGTCGGCGCGTGTGTCCTGTCCTACGATCGGCCCCGCCGCTTCGTCCCCGAGGAACGGGCCACGCTCACCGCTCTGGCCGGGCTCATCGCCCAGGCGCTGGCGCGGGCGCGCCGCTACGACAACGCCAGCGGCCTCGCCCGCGACCTCCAGGACGCCCTCCTGCCCCGGCGGCTGCCGCGCATCCACGGCCTGGAGGCCGCCGTCCGGTACCTGCCCGCGGCCGAGGGCATGAGCGTGGGCGGTGACTTCTACGACCTGATCCCCCTCGGCCACCACCGGGCCGCCGCCGTCATCGGCGACATCCAGGGACACAACGGGCCCGCCGCCGCGCTCATGGGCCAGATCCGCACCGCGGTCCGCGCCCACGCCTCCAGCGGCGCCGATCCCCGCCGGGTCCTCGGCCTCACCAACCGCCTGCTCACCGCGCTCGACACCGACCTCCTGGCCAGTGCGGTCTACCTCCGTCTCGACCCGCGCCGCCACCGCCTCCTCCTCGCCCGCGCCGGGCACCCCCACCCCCTGCTGCGCCACCCCGACGGCCGGGTCGAGGTGCTGGACCTGCCGGGCGGGCTCCTGCTCGGCATCGACCCGCGGGCCGCCTACCCGCACGTGCGGCTTTGTCTGCCCGAAGGGGCCGTCCTCGCCCTCTACACCGACGGTCTCACCGAACTGCCCGGTACCGATCCCGACCGGGCCCTCACCCGCCTCGTGGACCGTTTCGCCGCCGCCGGACCGCCGGACACCCCGCTCGAGGAGATCGCCGGCACGCTGACGCTGGACCACCCCGCCGGGGCCGACGACACCACCCTCCTCCTGCTCCGGGCCACGCACCGGGCCCTCGGCCCGCAGCCCCGGGCGGCGGAGGACCACCGGCGCGTCGCGCGGGAGCGGCCGGACGCCGCGGTCGACGGCTGAGGGTCCGCCGCGCTCGCCCGGGGACGGGCGGGTGTGCGCCTCACGGTGACCGGTGGCCGCGTCGTGCACCGCGGAGCCTGAGCGGGCCGCGGCCCTTCTTCCGCTCCGGGACCGCTCCCGGAGCGGAAGCTCTATGTTTGACGCCATGTATGCGACACGTCTGTCCGGCCATGTGCGTGCCCCTCGTACGGCGGTGTACGCGGCGCTCGTCGACCCGGAGGCGATCGCGCGCTGGCGGGTACCGGCCGGCATGCGCGGTCACGTGCACGAGTTCGAGGCCCGCGAGGGCGGGCGGTTCCGCGTCTCGCTCACCTACGACACGCCCGCGGGCGACGGGAAGTCGGCGCCGCGCACCGACACCTACCACGGCCGCTTCGCCCGGCTCGTACCGGACGAGCGGGTGGTCGAGGTGCTGGAGTTCGAGACCGCGGACCCGGCGCTGCGCGGCACGATGACGATGACGACCACGCTCACCGACGCGGACGGCGGCACCGACGTCCTGATCGTGCACGAGGGCATCCCCGACGCCGTGCCCGCCCCCGACAACGAGAGGGGCACCCGCATGGCGCTGGCGAACCTCGCCCGGCTCGTCGAGGGGCACCAGCCTCCCGAGCGGGCCCGGCGGTAGCGCGCGGCGGCACGCGTCACCGGATGCCAGGTACCCCCTGCCTCGCACGGGCGGCCACGCACGGGCGGCCTGGTGCGCGCGGCCTGGTGCGCGCCTCTTGTGCGGGCCGCCATACACGGGCTGCCATACGCGGGCTGCCTGGTCCTGCCGCGACCAGGATCACGGGGGCACTGGCCGGGTCGGCGCCCCGGCGGCACGTTGGGGGGTGGAATCCATGCAGGCGTCCACCGCCTCACCCCCCATGTACAGGAGCCGTCATGAGCAAGCTCGCACTGGTCACCGGGGCCACCTCGGGCATCGGCAGGGCATTCGCCCGGCGTCTGGCGGGCGACGGTCACGACGTGATCGCCGTCGGCCGGCGCGCCGACCGCCTGGAGGAACTGGCCGCCGAGTTCCCCGGTGTCCAGGTCCGTCCCGTGGTCGCCGACCTGTCCACCGACGACGGCGTGGACACGGTCGCGGCCCTGTGCGCCGACGAGCCGCTGTCGATGCTCGTCAACAACGCCGGTGTGGCCCACTACATGCCGCTCGCGGACCTGCCCGCCGGCAAGGCGCGCGAACTGGTGCACGTCAAGGTCGTGGCCCCGACGATGCTGACGCGCGCCGCGGTCCCTGGGATGCTCGCCCGTAAGGCGGGCGCGGTCGTGAACGTGGCCGGCATGATCGCGTTCAGCGGTCCCGCCCCGGCCGCCCAGATGCCGCGCCGTGCGGTCTACGCCGGGGCCCTCGCCCACCTGGTCACCATGTCCCAGGTGCTGCACGCCGAGCTGAGCGGCACGGGGGTACGGGTCCAGGTCCTGTGCCCCGGTGTGGTGGCTACGGAGTTCCACGAGCGGCAGGGCATGGATCTCGGCGCCGTGCCCCGGATGTCCGCCGAGGACGTCGTCACCGCGGGCCTGCGCGGTCTGGAACTCGGTGAGGTGGTCTGCGCCCCCGGCGTCGAGGACGGTCGGCTGCTGCGTACGGTGTTCGAAGCCGAACTCGCCGCCTTCGGCGGGCAGAGCCCCCGGCTCGCCGAACGCTACCGGCCCAGCTGAGCCGCGCGTCTCCGGCGGGGCGGACCGGCGGGCGGGGCAGGTCCGCCCTGACGGCCGGACCGGCCGGTGACGACCGCTGTGCGCGAGCCAGGGCGGGGACCGGGGCCGGGGACCGGGGACCGGGGACCGGGGACCGGGGACCGGGGACCGGGGACCGGGGACCGGGAGAGCCTCCTCTCAGCCGGCCGTCGGCAGGCGGACCTCGAAGCGGCAGCCGCCTGGCACGTTGCGGACCGTGGCCCGTCCCCGGTGGGCCTCCACGATGCCGCGGACGATGGCCAGGCCCAGGCCCGCGCCGGCCGGCGGGGTGCGGGCGTCGGTGCCGCGCCAGCCGGTGTCGAAGACGCGGGGCAGGTCCTCCGGCGGGATGCCGCCGCAGCCGTCGGTCACCGACAGGACGACGCTGTCCGCCTCCCGCCGGGCCGCGACGGCCACGGTGCCGTCCGCGGGTGTGCGGCGGATGGCGTTGACGAGCAGGTTGGCCAGGACACGGGACATCTCGCGGCCGTCGACCTCCACCGGCACCGGCTCGACCCCCTCCCCCACCAGCCGTACCCGGTGCTCCCTGGCCAGCGCGTCGGCACCCGCGATGGCGTCGCCGACGAGGTCGTAGACGGAGATGCGGGTCCGGGCCAGGGCGAGGACGCCGGCCTGGATGCGGGAGAGTTCGAAGAGGTCGCCGACCATGCCGCTCATACGCTCGACCTCGGCACGGATACGGGCGTGGTAGACGCGGGGATCGTCGGCCACACCGTCTTCCAGGGCCTCCGCCATCGCCTGCAGACCGGCCAGCGGGGTGCGCAGGTCGTGGGAGATCCAGGCGACCAGTTCCCGGCGCGAGGCCTCCAGCGCGCGCTCCCGCTCCCGGGAGACCGCCAGGCGGGCGCTCGTGGCCGACAACTCGCGGCTGAGTTCGGCCAGTTCGGCCACGGGCGGCTCGGCGGGCGGGGTGAAGCCGCCGTCGTCGCCGAGGGCGCGGGCGGCCTCGGCCAGGGCGCGGCCGCCCTTGACGACGCCCCGGCCGAGGACGAGCGCCACCGCCAGCGAGACGACCGCCGCCATGGCGCACACCACGGTGACGACCCACAGGTCGTGGTCGGACAGCAGCATCGCCGACGACACCAGCAGAGTCCCCGCGAACATCGCCGTCACGGTGACGGCCGCGACCACGGCCAGCGACAGCGCGACCGAGCGGTGGCGCAGCATTCTCAGGACCACCGCGCCCGCCAGTCCCGCCGCCGCCGCGCCGATGGCCGCGTACAGGGCGATCAGCAGCATGTCACCGGCCATCAGGGGCTCCTTCCCCGTCCGCGGCGGGCGCCGCCGGGGGGTCGAAGCGGTAGCCCACGCCCCACACCGTGCTGATCAGCCGGGGGCGGGCCGGGTCGTCCTCGATCTTCTCGCGCAGCCGCCGCACGTGGACGGTGACGGTCGACAGGTCGCCGAACTCCCAGCCCCACACCTGACGCATGAGTTCTTCCCGGCCCGTCGCACGGCCGGGATGGCGCAGGAAGTACTCCAGGAGGTCGAACTCCCTCACGGTGAGGGCGAGTTCGCGTCCGTCGCGGGTGGCGCGCCGTGCGGTGCGGTCCAGTGCGAGTGGGCCGGCGCCCAGCCCGTCCCCGGCCGGTCCGGCGCCCGGCCCGTGCCCGGCCGGTCCGGGGCCCGCCGCCGCTGTCCCCGCGCGGCGCAGGACGGATGCCACGCGCAGGACCAGCTCGCGCGGGCTGAAGGGTTTGGTGACGTAGTCGTCGGCGCCGACCTCCAGGCCGAGGATCCGGTCCTCCTCGTCGCCCCGCGCGGTCAGCATGATCACGGGGAGCGGGCCGTACCGGCGCAGGCGGCGGCAGACCTCCAGCCCGTCCATGCCGGGCAGCATGAGGTCGAGGACCACGAGGTCGGGCGGGTGGGTGACGGCCCGTGCCACGGCGGCGGGGCCGTCGGCGGCCACGTCGACCGCGAAGCCGGCCCGGTCGAGGTACCCGGCGACGACCTCGGACACGGTCGGGTCGTCGTCCACGACGAGTACGCGTCTCACACCAGCGAGTCTCGCACCGGCGGCGCGGTCGGGGAGCAGGCGGGACACGGGCGGGGCAGGACGTCAGCGATCCGTAAGATCACGCCCCCGGAGCTCCCAGGTTTGCTCCGCCACGAGTCCGATCCGCGCGACCACATCCTCGGCCTCGGCCTCGGCCCGGGAGGAGTCGCTGTTGTGGTGCACGGCCACCCGCGAGCCCTCGGCCCCAGGGGCGTGCCGATGCGCCGGCCGCGGTTGCGGGACGCGCCGCCCACGACGGCGACCTCGCCGTCCAGTGTCTTGTCCGGCGCGTCGACCACGAGACTGCTGCCTCCCCGCCTGTACGTCACGCAGAGCACGGCGCCCCGTCCCTGCGGGTACCGCACCGTGGGCCACCGTGCACGCGGACGCCGCCCGAGCCCCGGGGAGCGCCCGGCCCCGCGTCCCGCGTGGTCGGAGCGGGCCGGGGGTGCGACGCTGGGGGGACAGCTGTCCGAGGGGGGCCAGAAGTCGACCGGGGAGCGCCGATGGGACGGGACGTCCCGGCGACGGTCTTCACCCGCGAGGACCGCCGCCGGTACCGCGGCAAGATGCAGGACTGTCTCGACGCGTTCGCGCAGATGCTGCGCGAGTCACGGTTCGAGTCTGGGCGTCCCCAGGTGGGGCTGGAGATCGAGCTGAACCTCGTCGACGACCGGGCGGAGCCGACGATGCGCAACGTCGACGTGCTGGAGGCGATCGCGGACCCCGCCTGGGCCACCGAACTGGGCCGGTTCAACCTGGAGACCAACATCCCGCCCCGGGCGCTGACGGCGGGCGGCCCCGACGCGTGGGAGTCCGAGATCCGGGCCGCGCTCAATCACGCGGACCGGCGTGCCAGGTCGGTCGGCGCGCACCTGATCATGGTCGGCATCCTGCCCACGCTGCGGCAGGAGGACGTGGGCCAGGCCGCGCTCTCGGAGAACCCGCGCTACCGGTTGCTCAACGACCAGGTCTTCGCGGCCCGGGGCGAGGATCTGCACATCGAGGTGGACGGCGTCGACCGGCTGCGCACGTACGCGGACACGATCACCCCGGAGGCCGCCTGCACCAGCACCCAGTTCCATCTCCAGGTCTCACCGGAGGAGTTCGCCGGCTACTGGAACGCGGCGCAGGCGGTCGCGGGGGTCCAGGTCGCGCTCGCGGCGAACTCGCCGTTCCTGTTCGGCAGGGAACTGTGGCACGAGACCCGGGTCCCGCTGTTCGAGCAGGCCACCGACACCCGCCCGCAGGAGATCAAGGTGCAGGGGGTGCGGCCGCGGGTCTGGTTCGGGGAGCGGTGGATCAACAGCGTCTTCGACCTCTTCGAGGAGAACCTCCGCTACTTCCCGGCGCTGCTGCCGCTCTGCGACGAACAGGACCCCGCCGAGACGCTGGACCGCGGCGACATCCCCGAACTGGCCGAACTGACCCTGCACAACGGCACCATCTACCGCTGGAACCGCCCGGTCTACGCCGTCGCCCAGGACAAGCCGCACCTGCGGGTGGAGAACCGTGTGCTGCCCGCGGGCCCGACCGTCGCCGACACCCTCGCCAACGGGGCGTTCTACTACGGGATCACCCGGGCCCTGGTCGAGGAGGACCGGCCGGTGTGGTCGCGGATGTCCTTCTCGGCCGCCGAGGACAACCTCCACACGGCGGCACGGCACGGTATCGAAGCCCGGCTGTACTGGCCGGGGACGGGCGAGGTCCCGGTGCCCGAACTCGTCCTGCGGCGACTGCTGCCGATGGCCCACGAGGGACTGGAACTCTCCGGGATGGACGAGGCCTGGCGGGAGCCGCTGCTCGGCATCATCGAGCAGCGGTGCGTGACCGGCCGCAACGGTGCCGTGTGGCAGAAGGAGATGTTCCATCGCCTCGACGCCACCGGCCGCGCCGGCCGTCATGAGTCGCTGCGCCGGATGACGCAGTTGTACATCGACTACATGCACCTCAACGCTCCGGCGCACACCTGGCCGGTGGACTGACCCGGGCGCCCGGCGCGGGGCCGTGGGCCAGTCGGCTGCTCAGGCCCCCTCCCGAAGGCTCGCCTCCCTCGCCCGGTCCACCTCGGACATGTGCTCCTCGGCCCAGGTCCGGACCGCGGCGAGCACACTCTCCAGGGACAGGCCGAGCGGCGTGAGCCGGTAGTGCACGCCCGGCGGGACGGACGGCTCGACCCGGCGCGCGACCAGACCGTCGCACGCCAGGTTGCGCAGAGTGACCGACAGCATCTTCTGCGAGACCCCCGGCATCCGGCGTTGCAGCTCGCCGAAGCGCACCTCGCCGGGGTGCTCCCGCGCCAGCACCTTGACCGCCATCGACGTCCACTTCGTCCCGATACGGTCGAGGAGGGCGCGGGTGGGGCACTGCGGGTCGAACAGGTCGCCGCGCCCGGGGGCGGGGGCGGGGACGTCCGTGGCCTGGGAGGTCACCTGGAACTCACCACCTGAGGGAGAAGTGCGGTCTTGGCCGGTCCAGGTTAGTTCCCTACGGTTCCCTTGTCACCATTGGTTACTCAAGGGAGCACACATGGGTGCGACGGACACGACGAACACGATCAACCCTGCGGACACGACGGATGCGACGGATGCGACGGATGCGACGAGCATCTTCGACGCCTCACGCACCGGCCCCGACGTCACAGGCGCCGCCGTCGACGCCACGGGCACCGCCGTCGACGTCGAGGTGCGCCGGGTCGCGGTGGGCGGTGTCGAGTTGAACGTGGCCCTCGCCGGGCGGGGGCCGGCCGTCCTGCTGCTGCACGGCTTCCCGCACACCTGGCGGCTGTGGACCGACGTCCTCGCCGAACTCGCCGGCCGGTACCGGGTCATCGCCCCGGACCTCCGCGGCTTCGGGGACAGCGACCGGCCGGCGGACGGATACGACGCGGGCACTCTGGCGGCCGACGCCGAGAGCCTGCTGACGGCCCTCGGCGTGACCTCGGCGGCGGTGGTGGGCATCGACGCCGGCACACCGCCCGCCTTCCTGCTGGCCATGCGCCGGCCCGGCCTGGTGCGGCGACTGGTGCTGATGGAGTCGTTGCTGGGAAGCCTGCCCGGTGCCGGGGACTTCCTGGCCGGCGGTCCGCCCTGGTGGTTCGGCTTCCATGGTGAAGCGGGGTTCGCGGAGCGCGTCCTTTCCGGGAACGAGGCGCCGTACGTGGAGTGGTTCCTCGATCGCGGCACGCTCGGGCGCGGCGTGCGGAAGGACGTCCGTGAGGCGATCGTCGCCGCCTACGCGAGGCCGGGGGCACTGCGCGGGGCGCTCGGCCCCTACCGGGCGCTGCCGGAGAGCGACCGGCAGATCCGCGCGGCCGTGGCCGCGGCCCGGCTGACGGTGCCCGCCCTCACGATCGGCGCCCACCCGGTGGGCCGCGCGCTAGAACACCAGCTGCGACCCCACGCCGACCGGCTGACCGGGCACGTCCTGGAGGACTGCGGCCACATCATCCCGCTCGACCGTCCCGCCGCCCTGCTGGAGCTGCTGCTGCCCTTCCTCCCCGCCGACCGCTGAGCGCGCCGCCCCGGCCGGCCGCGCCCCTCGTCAGCCGGTGCCGGGGCCGCCGGATGCCGGCGCGGTGATCCGCTTCTCGAACCAGTGGTGGGCGTACGGCTCGTCGTCGAAGGCGGCCACCTCCTCGAAGCCGCAGGAGTGGTACAGCGACCGCGCGGCGATCAGCGCCTTGTTGGTGTCCAGGCGGAGCAGGTCGCATCCGTGCCGGGCGGCCCGCGCCTCCAGCTCGGCCAGGAAGCGGCGGCCGAGGCCGAGCCCGCGGGCCTGCGGGGCGACCCACATGCGTTTGGTCTCCGCCGGGGCGCCGGGCGGCAGTTTCAGGCCCGCGCAGCCGACGGGTTCGCCGTGCAGCCGGGCGACGAGGAACAGGCCCCGGGGCGGCAGGAGTTCGCCCGCGTCGGGCAGCAGGCTCCGCGCCGGGTCGAAGCCGGTGTCGAAGCGCTCCTGCAACCCGGTGAAGTAGGACCGCAGGCAGTACTGGGCGTCGGGGTGGTCGGGGGCGACCGTGTCCAGCGCGACGGTCGCCGCGGTCAGCAGCCGCTCGACCTCGGCCATCGCGGCGACCAGTCGGGCGCGCTGGGTGTCGTTGAGCGGGGCGAGGAGCGAGCCGGCCAGGTCGTCGCTGCGGGCGTCGAGCAGGGCGCGCTCGGCCCGGCCCGCGCCGGTGAGCCGGACGGTGCGCACCCGCCGGTCGCGGGGCGGCGGCTCCACGGTCACCAGCCCGTCGGCCTCCAGGGAGCGCAGGTGCCGGCTGACGTAACCGGAGTCGAGCCCCAGGCGCTCGCGCAGCCGTCGTACGTCCTGGCCCTGCTCGCCGATCTCCCAGAGCAGTCTGGCCTCGCCGACCGGGCGGTCGCGCCCCAGGTAGTGGTCGTGGAGCACGCCCACGCGTCCGGTCACCGTGCGGTTGAAGCGCCGCACCCGCTCGATCTGTCCCGCGTCCATCCTCTGACTCTGGTCAGCGGATGGACGCGGGACCGGTGGAGCGGGTCCCGTCACTCGCCCGGAGCGAGGGTGCGCGCGACGACACCGGCCGCCTCGGCGACGAGGGCGTTGTCCACCGCCGCGTCCTTCGCGGACTTCGAGGTGAGGACCGTCAGCACGACGGGGGTGCCGCGGGTCGTCCAGGCGACGCCGATGTCGTTGGCGGACGCGTAGTCCCCGGTGCCCGTCTTGTCGGCGACGACCCAGCCCTCCGGCAGCCCCTTGCGGAAGCGTTCGGCGCTGGTGGTGTTGCCCTTCAGCCAGGTGATGAGCTGTTCACGGTCACCGCCGGTCAGCGCCCGTCCCAGGGTCAGCCGCTCCAGGCTCGCCGCGAGGGCCCCGGGCGTGGTCGTGTCGCGCGGGTCGCCCGGAACCGCGGTGTTCAGATCGGTCTCCCAGCGGTCGAGGCGGCTCACCCGGTCGTCGAGGGAGCGGAAGAAGCGGGTGAGGCCGGCCGGTCCGCCCAGCTCGCGCAGCAGCAGGTTGCCCGCCGCGTTGTCGCTGTACTGGATCGCCGCCGCGCACAGCTCGCCCACGGTCATGCCGCTGCCGACGTGCTGCTCGGTGATCGGGGAGTTCGGCAGGATGTCCGTCGGGGGGTAGTGCACGACCTTGTCCAGCGGCGCGCAGCGGTCGTGGTCGCGCAGGACGGCCGCGGCGGCGAAGACCTTGAACGTCGAGCACATCGCGAACCGCTCCCCCGCCCGGTAGGAGAGGGTCTGCCCGGTGCGGGCGTTGCGGGCCTGGACGCCGAGCCGGGCACCGTACCTTCGTTCGAGTACGCGCAGTTCGTCCGCGACGTGACGCGATCCGACCGCCGCCCCGGCCGGTGCGGCCTTCGCCGACGCGGGCGTCCCGGCGGCCGCCTTCGCCGGGGCGGCCGTCACGGCGGGGGCGAGCACGGCCGTGGAGAGGGCAAGGCCGGCCTTGAACAGGCCGCGCCGCCGCAGGGGGCTGTCACTGGTCATGTGCAGAGATCTCCCGTTCGTCCGTTTCGCTGTCCGTCGCCGGCCGCCGGGCCGCCGGGGCCGCCGGAGCCGCCGGAGCCGCCGACAGGGAACAGCGAATCAGCGGGAGGGCACTCATGTCCAAGAGTGAACATTGATGGTCACATTACTTATTGATATGAAAGGGCCATGGACCTGCTCGCACACCTGGAGGCCTACGTCGCGACCGTCGACGAGGCGAGCTTCTCCCGTGCCGCCGACCGGCTCGGGATCGCCCAGCCCCTCCTCAGCCGTCGCATCAAGACGCTGGAGGAGCACTTCGGCGGTCTCCTGTTCGACCGTTCGCGGCGCCAGGTGGCAACCACGGAGTTCGGGTTCCTGCTGCTGCCGTACGCCCAGGACGTGCTGGAGCGGACCGAGCGGCTGCGGCGGGCCGCGCGCTCGGCCCGGCAGTCGGCCGTGCGCATGGTGGGGATGCCCGCCGACTGCGGGCCCGCGGCCCTGGCGCGCGTGATCCGTGCGGGCGCCGAGCACGGCGTGACGCTCGGGGTGCAGGAACTGCCGCCGGAGCGGCGGGAGGCGGGTCTGGCCGACGGATCACTGGCGTACGCACTGGTACGGGTGGCCCCGGAGAACGCCCCGCTGCGGGTGCCGCTCGGTGTGGGCAGCGCGCCCGCGCCGGAACCACGGGAAGCGTCGGAGGTACGAGACCCGGCAGCTGCACCGGAACCACGGGAAACGCCGGAGGCACGGGACCCGGCGGCTGCACCGGAACCAGGGGAAACGCCGGAGGCACGGGACCCGGCAGCTGCACCGGCCGGAGCGCCGGACGTCCGCGCGTCCGGTGCCCGGCCCGCGCCCGGTGCCCGCCCGGTCCACCTGGAGGACCTGCGGCCCCGCCGGGGGCGCGGCGCCGCACTCCCGCGGGCCGCCCTCCCGCTGCTCACCGTGGCGGAGGACCAGGTTCCGTTCGCGGCGGACCGGCTCGGCCGCGCCGTGGCACGGGCCGGACTGCCGGAAGGCCTGCTGCGCCCGGCGGGGCCGATGGCGACCGCGCTCGCGGAGACGCTGGCCGGGCGGGTGCGGCTGCTGTGCACCGAACCGTTCGCGCGGCTGCACGGCGTCGCCTGGGCGCCACTGCACGACGCCTCGCTGCACCGGGGGTACGCCCCGCGCGCGAGCGAGGGGCAGGCGGCGCGGCCGGTGCCCCGCTGGCTGGTGACCGTACTGGCCTCCGGGACCGGTGCCGCGGCGCCCGGACCGGCGGCGGCGCGGTCCGCGGGCGGGGACGGCGACAAGGACGCGGTGGCGCGGCTGGCGGCGCACGGGTGAGCGCGGGCCCGGCGTACCGTCCGGCGCACTTCGTCGGTGACGGTGCGCTCCTCGATGTCGCCGAGGCGATCGCGGCGGACTGGGCGGCGCTCGGGATGCGCGGCTCCTTCCTCGCCCGTGACCTCGGCACGGGCGCGCAGCTCGGCTTCGACGCCCGGACGCCCGTGCCGCTCGCCTCGGTGGTCAAGGTTCCGCTCGCCCTGGTGGTGCTGGACCGGATCGCGGCCGGTGACCTCGACGCCGACCGGCCGGTGACGGTCGACCCGGCCACCAGCAGCGTCGGGCCCACAGGGCTGTCGGCGTTCCGGCACCCGGCCACCGTGGCCGTCGGCGACCTGCTGGGCCTGATGCTGTCGGTCAGCGACAACGCCGCCGCGGACGCGCTCTTCGGCCTGGTCCCGGCGGCGGACGTCGACGCCCGGCTCCATGCCTGGGACTGCGGCGACCTGCGGGTGCGGCACCGGATGAACCGGATGTACGAGTGCGCCGCCGGAGCGGCCGGGAACGACTTCTCCCTCGCCCTGGAGCTGGCCGTCCGGGACGAGCGCTCGGGCCGGCACACCCTGGAGATGCTGGATCCCGCGCGCGCCAACGCCGGGAGCGCCACGGCGCTCGTCGACCTGCTGCACCGCGTGTGGCAGGACGAGATCTCCCGGCCCGCGGCGACCGCGGAGCTGCGCCGGCTGATGGGGGCGCAGCTCTTCACCCAGCGGCTCGCGAGCGAGCTGCGCGCCGACGCGCTGCGGGTGAGCGGCAAGACCGGCACGTTCTTGCACCTGCGGCACGAGATCGGTGTGGTGGAGGCCGACTCCGGGCACCGGGTGGCGATAGCCGCCCTCACCCGCTCCGACCGGCGGGCCGGACTGGCCCCGGACATCGACCTCGCCATCGGGACCGCCGCACGCGACGCGTTCGAGGCCCTGCGGCACTGAGAGCGGTGGTGCGGCACTGAGAGCGGCGCCGGCGCGATGGGAGCGAGCGGGCCGGCGCGATGGGAGCGAGCGGGTCAGCTTCGATCAAAGACTCGCTTTGAGGTTCTCAAAGTACAAGTGTTAACGTTCCTGTCATGAAGACAGCAGCCGCGCACCGCGCCGACGCCTCCCCGGGCGTCCGCCGCGCCGTCACGGGCGTACCGCTCGTGGCGCGCCTGCACGTCGATCTCTGCCGCTGCATGTCCGCGGCCTGTCGCGCCTGAGCGCGAACTTCCCGATGCGGCGGCGCCGTTGACACTTCTTCACGGTCGCTGCTTCCTGTACGTACGTCCCCGCTCGTCCCGCCCCGCGCGTTCCTACTGGAGTGTGTCCGTGTCCGCGAACACCGCTGAACCCAAGCCCGCGAAGTCCGGCTTCCGGATACCCGTCCCCTTCTGGGCCCAGGTGCTGCTCGGCCTCGCCGTCGGCCTGGTACTCGGCTTCGTCGCCCGTACCTACGACGTGTCCTGGCTCGCCACCACCCTCGACAAGGTGGGCGGCATCTTCATCCAGCTGCTGAAGCTGGCCGTGGCCCCGCTGGTCTTCTTCGCGATCATGGTGTCCATCACCAACCTGCGCAAGGTCAACAACGCGGCCCGGCTGGCCGGCCGCACCCTGCTCTGGTTCATGATCACCTCGCTGATCGCGGTGGTGATCGGCCTCGTGATCGGCCTGGTCTCCAACCCCGGCTCCGGCTCGGACCTCACCGCGGCCGACGGCGCCAAGCCCGACCACGCGGGCAGCTGGCTCGACTTCCTGACCGGGATCATCCCGACCGACGTCGTCACCCCGTTCACCGAGCTGAACGTCCTGCAGATCGTCTTCATGGCGGTCGTCGCCGGTGTCGCGGTCCTGAAGATCGGCCCGAAGGCCCAGCCGATCCTCACCCTGTCCGAGTCCATCCTCGAACTGCTGCAGAAGGCCCTGTGGTGGGTGATCCTGCTCGCCCCGATCGGCTCCGCGGGCCTCATCGGCCGCGCCATCGTGCAGTACGGCTGGAACCTGCTCGGCAACTACGCCACCTTCACCGTGGACATCTACGTCGGCTGCGCCCTGGTCCTGTTCGGCGTGTACCCGCTGCTGCTCGCCACCGTGGCCAAGCTCAACCCGCTGCAGTTCTTCAAGGGCGCCTGGCCGGCGATCCAGCTGGCGTTCGTCTCCCGCTCCTCGGTCGGCACCATGCCGGTCACCCAGCAGTCGGCGATCCGCCTCGGCGTCCCCAAGGACTACGCCTCCTTCGCCGTGCCGTTCGGTGCGACGACCAAGATGGACGGCTGCGCGGCGATCTACCCGGCCATCTCCGCGATCTTCGTGGCGCAGATCTTCGACGTGCACATGGGGGTCAAGGAGTACCTGCTCATCGCCTTCGTCTCGGTGATCGGCTCGGCGGCCACCGCCGGTCTGACCGGTGCGACGGTCATGCTGACGCTCACCCTGTCCACCCTCGGCCTGCCGATGGAGGGCGTGGGCCTGCTGCTCGCGATCGACCCGATCCTGGACATGATGCGCACCGCGACCAACGTGGCGGGCCAGGCACTCATCCCGGTCCTCGTCGCCGCCCGCGAGAAGATCCTCGACCACACCAAGTACGACAACGCGACGGCCTCCCCGGTCGACGAGGTGGAGAGCGTCTACAGCGAGCCGCAGCAGCCCGCGCCGGTGGCCGGCTGACGCCCCGCCCCCGCCCCGCCGCCCGCCCCGGGCACCCGTCGCCTCGGCCCCGCCGGATCCTTCCGGCGGGGCCGACGTCTTTCGGCGGGGCTGAGGTTCTTCGGCGGGGCTCAGGTCTTTTCCGGCGGGGCTGAGCCTTTCCGGCCGGGCCCGACCTCTTTCCAGCCGGGCCGAGGCCTTTCGCGTCCGGCAGAGCCCTGCGCCTGCGGGCCCGCCCGCGGCAGGCACGCCTCAGCGGGCCTCCGCCCCGGCGGCTTCCTGCCGTCCCCACGGCTCCATGACGCCGACGAGGCGGTGCAGGCAGCGCAGCGCGAGGGCGGCGGGTGAGTCGGGACCCTGCGTGCCGGCCTCGGTGCCCGCCCAGGTCTCCAGCGCGATACGGATCGCGTCGGTGGCGGCGGCCGCCGCCAGCCGCACCTCGAGTGACCTGGCGTCCTGCCCCACGAGCCGGGCGAGCACCGGGACGAGCCGCTCCTCGGACTCCTGGTTGACGCGGTACCAGACCGCCCGCAGCGCCGGATCGTCCGCCGCGGCGCGCAGCAGCCCGCGGGTACGCAGCAGCGCCCGCACCGCTTCGTCGTCCGGTGTGGCGAGAGCCTGGGAGACCGCGTTCTCCAGTGCCTGCGGCAGGGGGGTGCCGGGCTCGGCGGCCTCCAGCAGGGACCGCCAGCGGTCGGCGCCGTCGGCGAGCAGCGGACTCACGGCGTCCTGCTTGGAGCGGAAGTACCGGTAGAAGGTGCGCAGCGCGACCCCCGCCCGCCGGGCGATCTCCTCGGCCGTCGTGCCGTCGGGGCCCCTCGTGGCGAAGAGTTCGGCCGCCGCATGGGCGATGTCGAGCTGGGTGGCGGCCTTGCGGCGCTCGGTCAGGGTCGCGGACGGCTTCGTGCTCACCCGCCGAAGCCTACGCCTCCGAAGCGATGTCCGGCACGGTACGACGATGTGGCAAAACGTGTCACCGAGGCGTACCGTGACGGCATCGGGAGCGCCGGGCGCGAGAAGACCGGCGCCGCATGGCCCCGTCGGCGACCGCCGGGGCCGGGTTGGAGACACGCACATGAACCGCTATGAAGGCCGTCGCGCACTGATCACCGGCGGCGGCTCGGGCATCGGCCAGGCCACCGTGCTGCGCATCCTGTCGGAGGGCGGCACCGTCGTGGCCGCCGACGTCAGCGAGCGGGGTCTGCGCGACACCGTCGCGAAGGCCGGTGCCGCCGCGGACCGGCTCACCACGCTCGTGGTCGACATCGCCGACGAGACCTCGGTACGCGAGGGGGTCGCCTCGGCCCTCACCGCACTCGGCGGCTTGGACGTCCTGGTCAACGCGGCCGGGATCCTGCGCTCCTCGCACACCCACGAGACGAGTCTGGAGGCCTTCACCCGCGTCCTCCAGGTCAACCTGGTCGGCACCTTCCTGGTGATCCGCGAGTGCATACCGGCGCTGCTGGAAGGGCGGGACGCGGCGGTCGTCAACTTCAGCTCGACCTCCGCGATGTTCGCGCACCCGTACATGGCGGCGTACGCGGCGAGCAAGGGCGGCATCCAGTCCATGACGCACGCGCTGGCCGCCGAGTACGCGGGGCGCGGCATCCGGTTCACGGCCGTGCAGCCGGGTTCCATCTCCTCCGGCATGACGGACGGCAGCGGCGCCAGCGGGCAGAGCGCGGGCCCGGGGCTGCCCGAGGACGCCGACATGAGCCTGTTCGTGAAGCTCGCCCCGGCGCTCGGCCAGGGCTTCGCGGGCCCCGAGACGGTGGCGTCCGTGGTCGCCATGCTCGGCAGCGAGGACGGCCGGTTCATCACCGGCACCGAGGTCCGCATCGACGGCGGCACCCACTTCTGACGGGCCGCCGGCCGTCCGCGCGGGCGCCCGCCCGCCAGGATCACACCCCAAGGAGCACATCATGCACGACCTCACCGGCAAGACCGTCGTCGTCACCGGCGCGGCCCGCGGCCTGGGCGCCGAGGCGGCACGTCAGGCGGTCGCCGCCGGCGCCCGCGTGGTCATCACCGACGTACTTCAGAGCGAGGGCGAGGCCACCGCCGCCGAACTCGGCCCGCACGCCCGCTTCCTGCGGCACGACGTCACCTCGGAGCAGGACTGGCGCGCGGTCGCCGACTTCGCCGTGGCGGAGTTCGGCGCACTGCACGGGCTCGTCAACAACGCCGGCATCTCGACCGGCCGGCTGCTGGAGTCCGAGTCGGTCGAGCACTTCCGCCGGGTGCTCGACGTCAACCTCACCGGCGTCTTCATCGGCATGCGGAGCGTGATCCCCGCGATGAAGGAGTGCGGCGGCGGTTCCATCGTCAACGTCTCCTCGGCGGCGGGCCTGATGGGGCTCGCCCTGACCGCCGGCTACGGCGCCTCCAAGTGGGGTGTGCGGGGGCTGACGAAGATCGGCGCGGTGGAACTGGGCACCGCCCGGATCCGGGTCAACTCGGTGCACCCCGGGATGACGTACACCCCGATGACCGCGTCCGTCGGCATCGAGCGCGGCGAGGGCAAGTACCCGAACACCCCCATGGGCCGGGTCGGTGAGCCGCACGAGATCGCGAGCGCCGTCGTGTACCTGCTCTCGGACGCCGCGTCGTACGTCACGGGCGCCGAACTCGCCGTGGACGGCGGCTGGACCACCGGGCCGACGGTGAAGTACGTCATGGGCCAGTGAGCGCGCACCGGACCGGCCCGCACCGACCGGTCCCCCCGCTGCGCGGAACAGCGGACGCGGGCACGGGCCGCCCGTAGGGTGAACCGTCACTTGTGTCCGCTCCGAGGGGAACTGATGGTGCGCAATACAAGGATCGTCCGCTACGCCGCCGCCTGCGCGTCGGCCCTGATGCTCTGCGCCGGACTCGCCCCGGCGGCCTTCGCCGACGGCGGGCCGGCCGGCCCGAACCCCGTCGCGGCCGGGCTCGACGCCTACTGGACCCCGGCCAGGATGGCGGCGGCCCTGCCCGGCGACACCGCCAAGGGCGACGGGGCCGGTCCGGCCGCCTCCGCCGCCCCGCCCGCGGTGGACGGGCCCCGCCCCGGCGAGTACATCCCGCCCAGCAGAAGCTTCACCGGCATACCGCAGGCGGGCACCTTCTTCTGGACCGACGCCGGCGGCACCGGACGCACCTGCAGCGGCTCCGTGGTGCGCAGCCCCGGCCGCTCGCTCGTGCTCAGCGCCGGGCACTGCCTGAAGGGTTACGCGGGCACGTCGCCGAAGCGGCACCTGGCCTTCGTGCCGCAGTACCACGACGGGCTGAAGCCGTTCGGTGTCTTCCCGGTCCGCGTCGGCGGGGTCTACGTCCCGCAGCAGTACTACGACCTGGGCTCCCGTGCCGGGGCCGAGTACGACGTGGCCCTCGCCGTCACCGAGCCGAACCAGGACGGGACCCCGCTCCAGGACGCGGTCGGCGCGGTCGAGCTGCTCACCGGGACCGGGTACGTCCACGCGCCCGTACGGATGATCGGCTACCCGGCGGGCGCCGCCGAGCCGCTGGAGTGCTGGAGCTGGACCACGCCATGGGCCAGTGACGACCCGGCGGAGCCCGGGACGTTCCCGCGCATCGCCTGCGACGCCTTCGTCGGCGGGACGAGCGGCGGGCCGATGCTGGTGCCCTGGTTCGGCGGCTGGGCGGTGGTCGGGGTGATCGGCGGCTACCACACCGGCGGCAACACCTCGCAGGTCTCCTACAGCGCCTACTTCGGCACCGCCGTGAGCACGCTCTACCGGGCCGCGATCACCGGCGCCCCGCCGGCCGGCCCGGCGTCCTGAGCCGCTCCCGCGCCCGGGAGGCCGTCAGCC